>NZ_CP059190.1:571307-638736 GCF_014251555.1 Blattabacterium cuenoti | reverse complement strand
AAATTTAAAATTTAAAAATTGAATCAAAATTTTTATCTTTCACAATAAATAAATTCAATATCTATTATATTATTCAATCTAGCAAAACATAAGAAATAAAAATAAAGTTTTTGAAAAAAAACTTATACAATCATAGAAATAGAAGAAGAATTTAGTTTATGTATTATAAATATAAAACTGAAAAAATATTGGAAAAAATTTTTCAAATCCAAGGAATTTATGAGTTTTCTCATAATTTAGACTTTAAAAAATGGTGGATTATAACTCTCATTGTAATTGGTAAAATGTTATTTTTTACTGTGTTATTAATAATTTTAGAATTTATTTTCAATAGAGGAGTACGTTTTATAGGCAGAAGAATTGTGAGTTCTACTCATTTTGTTTGGGATAACATTTTATATGAAAATAAAGTTTTTGATAGTTTAGCCCATTTTTTTCCTTTATCTATTGGTTTTCTATTAATTGAACCTTTTTTTAAAAGTTATCATACAATTGTCATTTATTTGGAAAAAACATTCGATATTTTATTTGTTTTAATCGTTTTACAATTTTTAATTAGAGTAGTAAATTCCATTATGAGAATAGCTACAAGTGAAAATAATCATCAAACCATAGCAGTTCGCTCTTTTTCACAATTGTTAAAAATTATATCCATTATATTTTGCGTTTTAGTTATCATTGCTATTCTTACAAAGAATGATTTAATCACTATACTTACCAGTTTAGGTGCTATAACAGCTATTGTAATATTAGTTTTTAGGGATACAATTCTTGGATTTGTTTCTGGTGTACAAATGGCATCTACTAAAATGATAAAGGTAGGTGATTGGATAGGAATTCCAAAATATAGTATAGAAGGAACGGTTATCGAAATCAATTTAACTTCCGCAAAAATAGAGAATTTTGATAAAACTATAACCAGTGTCCCCACTTATGATTTAATTTCTACTGCTGTAACTAATTTTGAAGTCATGCGTCAAAAGAACATACGTCGAATCAAAAGATCCATTTTATTTAATATACAATCTTTTCATTTTTATAACTCCGATAAATTAAAAAAATTTCAACATGTTTATTTAATTAAAAATTATATTCATAAAAAACAAAAAGAAATAGATCTTTTCAATAAAGAAAAAAATGTTGATATTCGCATAGATCTTAATGGAAGAAGATTAACGAATATTGGTTTATTTCGTCAATATACATTGGAATATCTACATCAACATCCACGAATATCACAGTCAGAAACTCTTATGGTGAGACACTTAGAACCTACTCCTTATGGACTTCCTGTTGAGTTATACTGTTTTACAAACACATCTGAATCCATTAAATATGAACAAATACAAGCTAGTGTTTTTGATCATTTGCTGACAGCTGCTAAAGAGTTTAATTTAGAAGTGACACAAGTCACTAAGAAAGAATTTTTTTAAATGGTGAAATTAAGTGTTAATTTAAATAAAATAGCTACATTAAGAAATGCAAGAGGGGAAAATCTACCCAATCTGTTGCAGATAGCAATAGATGTTCAAAAATTCGGATGTCAAGGGATTACTATTCATCCACGTCCTGATGAAAGACATATTAGATATCAGGATGTTTACGATATTAATTCTGTGATAAAAACGGAATTGAACATTGAAGGAAGACCTACTGACAAATTCATGGAACTCGTATTGAATGTAAAACCTGATCAAGTAACCTTAGTTCCTGATCGGAATAATGCAATTACTTCAAATTCAGGATGGAATACAATTTTACATTGTCACTTTTTGGCTAAAAAAATAAAAATATTAAAAAATCATGGAATTAGAACTTCTATATTCCTAGATCCCGATCCTAAATTGGTTGTATATGCAGCTAAAACAGGAGCAGATAGAATAGAATTGTATACCGGAAATTTTTCTGTTGGATATGCTAAAAAAGAATGGAATTGCATCAATCCCTATATTGAAACAGCGAAAGAGGCTATTAAAAATCATATGCTTGTCAACGCTGGACATGATTTAAATTTAGATAATATTTCTTTTTTAATTAGAAAAATACCGAATCTAGCAGAAGTATCTATAGGACATGCTTTAATTAGCGAGTCTTTATACATGGGATTAGAAAACACAATTCAAAGTTATTTAAAAAGAATTTATAAAGAAACATTAAGAGAACAGAGTTAAATGATATGATATTACGTTCTAAAATTTTGGGATCTGGTTATCCTATCCTGGTTTTTCATGGATTATTTGGGAATGGAGAGAATTGGAATTCTTTTGCTAAAGAATTTGACAAAGATTATGAAATTCATTTAATAGATATTCGAAACCACGGAAAGAGTTTTTTTTCAGAAAAAATGGATTATGATGTAATATCAAAAGATATATTGAATTATATATCCTATTACGAGTTAGATCATCCTATATTGTTAGGCCATTCTATGGGAGGAAGAGCTGTAATGAAGTTTTCTATCAAATACTCTTTTATTCCAAAAAAAATTATCATTGTGGATATCAGTCCTAATGCTTATATAAATGCAGATCAAGAAAGTTTAATTCATGTCTTAAAAAAAGTTAATTTTGATACCATAAAAACAAGAAAAGATCTTGATGCTTTTCTGAAACCATGGATTCCTGATATAAAAATGCGATTGTTTTTTTCCAAGTGTACTCATAGACAAAAAGATGGAAAACTTGGATTTCGTTTTTTTTTGTTTGGAATTGAAAAAAATTATGATTGTTTAATTCGTCAGAAGATAGAAAATGGATCATACAATGGGCCTTCACTTTTTTTGCGTGGAGAAAATTCAGATTATCTTCTTCCTAAAGATTATGATTCTATTCTCAATTTATTTCCAAAAGCGGAAATTTTAACTATAAAAAAAGCGAAACATTGGATTCATGTAGACAATCCTCTAGATTTTTATAAAAAAATAAATATTTTTTTAAAAAAAACATAATTACTATATCGTATTAACTTGCATAAGTCATACAATTTTTTAAATTTACAATTTAATTAAAAATAATTTTATGATTTTTGATCTTGATAGGATTCGAAATTTTTATTCGAATTTTCAATTTCGAATTGAAAAAATTCGAAATATAATAGATCATCCCTTGACTTATTCAGAGAAAATTTTATATTCTCATTTATTAGATCTAAAAGAAATAGATTCTAAATCCAAAAATTTTAGAGATCAACGTTATATGAATTTTTTTCCGGATCGTCTTGCCATGCAAGACGCTACTGCTCAAATGACGTTACTTCAGTTTATGCAAACACAAAAATGTAAAACATTTATACCTACTACTGTTCATTGTGACCATTTGATATACGCAAAAAATGGATCAAAGATCGATTTAGAAAATACTATAAAAGAAAATGAAGAAATTTATAATTTCTTAAAATCAGCATCACATAAATATGGAATAGATTTTTGGGCGCCCGGATCAGGCATTATTCATCAAGTTGTTTTAGAAAATTATGCTTTTCCTGGAGGAATGATGATAGGAACTGACTCTCACACTCCTAATGCAGGAGGCTTAGGAATGTTAGCAATAGGAGTAGGAGGATCTGATGCTGCTGAGGTTATGTCTGGTTATTTTTTAGAGTTAAAATTTCCCAAAATAATTGGAGTTCATTTAAAAGGAAAGATGAATGGGTGGACTTCTCCCAAAGATATAATATTAAAATTATCTGGAATGATTGGAGTTTCAGGAGCTACAAATCATATTATTGAATATTTTGGAAAAGGAACTAATCATATTTCTTGTGTAGGAAAAGCAACGATATGTAATATGGGAGCAGAGATAGGAGCTACTGCTTCTTTATTTCCTTATGATGTTAGAATGAAAAATTATTTGGATAAAAATGGAAGAGAAAAAGTTTCTACCATGACTGAAAAAATAAAAGATTTTTTGAAAGCAGACATAGAAGTTGATCGTAATCCATATAATTATTATGATAAAGTAATAGAAATCGATTTAAATGTTTTAGAACCATACATTAATGGTCCTTTTACCCCTGACAAGGCAACTCCTATTTCTAAAATGAAAGAAGAAGCGCTAAAAAATCATTGGCCAACTAGGATAGAGATTGGGTTAATTGGTTCATGTGCAAATTCTTCTTTTGAAGACTTATCAAAAGCAATATCTATTATTCAACAAGCAAAAGATAAAAAGTTAAAAATCTCTTCTGAATATTTAGTAACACCAGGATCAAAAAAAGTTTACTCTTTGATAAAAGAAAAAGGATTTATTTCTGATTTTCAGGATATTGGAGCAAAAATATTTTCCAATGCTTGTGGCCCTTGTATTGGCCAATGGTTTAGAAAGAGTAGTAAAAATAATGTGAAAAATACGATCATTCACTCTTTTAATAGAAATTTTTCATCTCGTAATGATGGAAATCCAAATACACATGCTTTTATTGCTTCTCCGGAAATTGTTACTGCTTTAGTTTTCTCTGGTGATTTAACTTTTGATCCTAGAAAAGACACGTTAAGAAATGAGATAGGTGAATATGTTAAATTTGAAGAACCTAAGACCATGGAACTTCCTAAAAGGAATTTTGAAACAGAAGAATTAGGATATGAATTCCCTTCAGAAGACAAAAAAAAGTTATCTGTAATAATAAAAAAAAATTCGAAAAGATTACAAATTTTATCTCCATTTCCAGCATGGAATGGAGATCATTTGCTTAATGTAAGACTTTTAATGAAAATTAAAGGGAAATGTACAACAGATCATATTTCAATGGCTGGACCTTGGCTAAAATATAGAGGTCATCTGGAAAAAATTTCTGAAAATTTATTAATTGGAGCGGTTAATGCTTTTAATCATAAAAGAAACAAAATAAAAAATGTTATAACAGGAAATTATGGGACGGTTCCTGATATGGCTAAATTTTATAAATCAAAAAATATACCCACCCTGATTGTAGGGGAGGAGAATTATGGAGAAGGTTCTTCAAGAGAACATGCAGCAATGCAACCTCGTTTTTTAGGAGTTCGTGTTGTTCTTGTGAAATCCTTTTCCAGAATACATGAAACTAATTTAAAAAAACAAGGAGTTTTAGCTTTAACCTTTTTAAATTCTTCTGATTATCAGAAAATTCAAGAAGAAGATATTTTTCATTTTTATATAAGAGATATTCAACCAAAAAAAAATGTAGATGTAGAATTAATTCATTATAATGGAGATAAAGAAAAAATCATAGTTCAACATTCTTATAATGAAAGGCAAATTCAATGGTTTAAAGCTGGTTCTTCTTTGAATTTCATTAAAAAAAAATAAAATTCATATTGTATGATAATTATAAAAAATTTTTTTATAAAAAGTATTCAGCTATACCAAATAGGTCTATCTCCATGGATAGGAAATAACTGCAGATATATTCCCACTTGTTCAGATTATATGATTCTATCTCTGAAAAGATGGAATATTTTTAAAGCCATTTTCATGGGTTTTAAGAGAATTATTAAATGTTATCCTTGGGGGAATTCAGGTTTTGATCCTCCTATGATTTAATTTTTATGAAAATGTTAGAATATATTAATTGGGATCCTATTCATAAATTTTCTTTATGGAAAGGTTTTTCTATTCACATTTATAGTCTGATGTTTATCATTTCTTTTTTGTTAGGATGGTGCATTATGAAGTCTATTTATAAAAATGAAAATATACATCAAAAATATTTGGATCCTTTGTTAATATACACTTTCTTTGGAACTCTTATCGGTGCAAGATTAGGACAAGTTTTATTTTATGATTTTTCTTATTTTTCGGATCATTGGATAGAAGCATTACTTCCTATCAGAGAAAACAATCATCACTCTTTATTAGGTTTGATAAAAGGTTATGAATTTATTGGTTATAGAGGATTGTCTAGTCATGGAGCAACTATAGGGATTATTTTATCCAGTTTTTTTTATAGTAAAAAAATACTTAAAAAATCTTTTATTTGGATATGTGATAGATTATGCATAGCAGCAGCTATATCAGCTTCTTTTATTAGAATAGGAAATTTTTTTAATTCTGAAATAGTGGGAAAACCATGTAACACAAAATTACCTTGGGCAGTGAAATTTGTCCAAATGGATACAGAATATGGAGAAATAGTACCTAGACATCCTGCACAAATATATGAATCGATTAGTTATCTATTTATTTTTTTATTGCTATGGTATTTATATAATAGGAAAAAGGTTGATAATGGATTTTTATCTGGAATATTTTTTACTTTTCTTTGGTCTGCACGTTTTATATTAGAATTTTTAAAAGAACCACAAGGAAAGGAAGTTTTTAATTTTTTATATTTAAATACAGGACAATGGCTCAGCATTCCTTGTATTATTTTTGGGTTATTTCTTCTTAAATTAAGAATCAAAGAATATTTTTTTTCATAATGAAAAAAATTCATGTTTTTTTTACACTGATAGTGGTTTTATTCTTTTTTATTTCTTCTTCTGAAAGAAGTGATGATGATTTTTTTTTAGACCCAAATATGGCTGTAGGAGATCTATTGGAAATAAAATTCGTTAAACATGGAGAATTATATATGAAAAACAAAAATTCTATTATCAAAAAAATAGATATAGAATTAGCCGATAGAGATACAGAAAAAAGGAATGGATTAAAATATAGATCTTTTTTGAAAGAGAATAGAGGAATGTTGTTTTTGTTAAATCATCAAGAAGAATATAAGAAGATTGATATGAAAAATATGAGAATTCCTTTAGATATTATTTATATAAATCAATTTGATACTGTTTTTTTTGTGAATAAGAATGTCAGTCCTATGAGAGAAATTGAAAAAATTGATTTTCCTTCGACAATAAAATATGTTTTAGAAATTAATGCTGGAATGTCAGAAAAATGGGGAATAAAAGAAGGAATTACAAAAATTGCTTGGTTTTTAAATGAAAATAATGAAAATTGATTATATATCTTTGTCTTTAACTTTAAAATTGTAAATATTATGGTTTTTATATCTGAAAAAGCTAAAAGTAAATTGATTTCTCTTATGAAAGAGGAGGGGTTTTCTCATAATGTTTCTTTCGTCAGGTTTGGTGTTAAAAGTGGAGGATGTTCAGGAATGTCATATGAACTGACTTTTGATCAAGAAAAACAAAAAGGAGACAGACTTTTTCAGCATCAAGAAATGAAAATATTGATAGATCAAAATAGTATTCCTTATTTGGAAGGAACAACGTTGGAATATTCGGATGGATTAAATGGAAAAGGATTTTATTTCAAAAATCCTAATGCAAAACACACTTGTGGATGTGGAAAAAGTTTTTCATCATAAATCATAATGAAAGAAAACAACAAAATACTAAAAAAATTTACTGAATCTGAGTATAAATATGGATTTTACACTCCAATAGAATCAGATAAAATCCCAGTAGGATTAAACGAGGATATTATTCGCCTGATAACAAAAAAGAAAAATGAACCAACATGGATGTTAGAATGGAGATTAGATTCCTATCATCTATGGAAAAAAATGAAATATCCAAAATGGGCGAATATCAAATATAATGTTCCAAAATTTCAAGAAATAAGTTATTACTCCGCTCCTAAAAAAAAAATAAACTTAAATAAGTTAGAAGAAGTAGATCCAGAATTAATAAAGACATTTGAAAAATTAGGAGTTCCTATAGAAGAAAGAAAAACCCTTTCGGGAGTAGCTACAGATATAGTATTAGATTCTGTTTCTTTAGCCACTACGTTTCAGAAAAAATTGAGAGATAAAGGTATTATATTTTGTTCTATCAATGATGCTTTAAAGAAATGTCCAGAAATTGTTAGAAAATATTTAGGTTCAGTAGTTTCAAAAAAGGATAATTTTTATGCAGCTCTTAATTCAGCTGTTTTTTCAGATGGTTCTTTTTGTTATATTCCAAAAGGAATTCGTTGTCCTATGGAATTATCAACATATTTTCGAATTAACGAAAATGGGACAGGTCAATTTGAAAGAACTTTGATTATTGCAGATCAAGATTCTTATGTGAGTTATTTAGAAGGATGTACTGCTCCACAAAGAAAAGAAAATCAATTACATGCAGCTGTAGTGGAAATTATAGCTTTGGAAAATTCTGAAGTCAAATATTCCACCGTTCAAAATTGGTTTCCCGGAAATAAAAAAGGAGAAGGAGGTGTTTTCAATTTTGTTACAAAACGTGGATTATGTGAAAAAAAAGCAAAAATATCTTGGATACAAGTAGAAACAGGTTCCTCTATCACTTGGAAATATCCATCTTGTATTCTGAAAGGAGATTTTTCTATGGGAAAATTTTATTCTTTAGCCTTGACTAAAGACTTTCAACAAGCAGATACGGGAACCAAAATGATACATATCGGGAAACAGACAAAAAGTGTAATTATATCAAAAGGGATTTCTACAGGAAAAGCCCAGAATAGTTATAGAGGATTGGTGAAAATAGGTTCTCAAGCCATTCATTCACGAAATTTTTCTCAATGCGATTCTTTATTAATAGGAGATCAATGTGGAGCGCATACTTTTCCATACATTCATGTATATAATAATTCTACTTCTCAAGTAGAACATGAAGCTACTACCTCAAAGATAGGAGAAGAACAAATTTTTTATTGCAATCAAAGAGGGATCGATACTGAAAAAACTATTTCTTTAATAGTTCATGGTTTTAGCAGTGAAATTTTAAAAAAATTGCCTATGGAATTTGCAGTAGAAGCCAAAAAACTTTTAGAAATCTCTTTGGAGGGATCTGTTGGATAACGTTCAAATAATTATGTTAAGTATAAAAAATTTACATGTTTCTATAGAAGATAAAAAAGTTTTGAAAGGAATTAATTTAGAGATAAATGCAGGAGAGACTCATGTGATCATGGGTCCTAATGGTTCTGGAAAGAGTACTCTTGCTTCTATAATAGCCGGAAAAAAAGAGTATAAGATAACTGAAGGATATATTTATTTTTTGAATAAAAATTTAGAAAATTTTTCTCCAGAAGAACGTGCACATTTGGGAATTTTTCTTTCTTTTCAACATCCAATAGAAATACCAGGAATTTCCGTTATTAACTTTATTAAAACAGCTATAAATTCTATCCGAAAAGCAAGAAATCTGAATAAAATATCTGCTAAAGAAATATTATTGAAAATAAAAGATACATCTTCAAGATTAAATCTTGAAAAAGATTTTGTTTATCGTTTTCTGAATGAAGGATTTTCAGGAGGAGAAAAAAAACGAAATGAAATATTTCAAATGATGATGTTAGATCCTTTATTCTCAATTTTAGATGAGGTGGATTCAGGTTTAGATATAGATGCTTTACGTATCGTTTCTCAGGGGATTAATACTTTTCGAAATAAAAAAAATTCTGTTTTAATTATTACTCATTATAAGAGATTATTAGATCATATTCTTTCAGATTATATCGTCCATATTTTATATAATGGTAAAATTATTCAGTCAGGAAATAAAAAATTAGCTGAAAAACTAGAAAAAGAGGGATATGACTGGGTTGTAAAAAAAAAAGATTGTTCGTTATAATTTTAATTTAATGCAGTTAAAAGAAAAAATAATTTTATTAATTGATAAATACTCTTCCAAAAAAGAAGAAAATTCTTATATCTCCTTTCTACAAAAAAAACACATTGATTTTTTTAAAAAAAAAGGATTTCCTTCTTTTACCAGAAATGAAGAATGGAATAATACAGATATTAATCCAATTATAAATCAGGATTATCATGTTCTTTGTGGAAAGAAAGAAATAGAACATATAGAATACCAAAAAATTAAAAAATTAATCTTTTTAAAAAGAGAAAAATCTTTTCTTTTGATTTTTATAGATGGAAAATATAATTCTTCTCTTTCTCGACTCTGTGGAGTGAAAAATCATGTTATATTATCAAATATAGCTTCACAAAAAGAAAATCAAATTAAAAATTATTATGGAAAATTTTCTTATCAATATAATGTTTTCTATACTTTAAATACTCTTTTTTCAAAAGATGGAGCCTATATTTATATACCTGATAATATAGTTTTAGAAAAACCAGTAGAAATATTACATATTTCTACTGGTTTAGAATCCGGAAAAATTTTTTTGAACACTAGAAATTTAATTATAGTAGGAGAACATTCTTATGTTAAAGTGATTGAACATCATAAATGTTTAAAAAAACATTTAGTTTTTATAAATTCAATCAGTGAAGTTTATGCTTCAAATCATAGTCAAATCGATTATTATAAGATACAAGACAATTTTGGTGAAACATCCATAATAGATAATACATTTTTAAAACAAAAAAAGTATAGCAAATGTTCCGTTTACACTTTTTCTTTTCAAGGAAATTTTATTAGAAACAATTTGAAATTTTATTCCAATGGAGAAAAAACTTATTCTTATTTATATGGAATTTCTCTTTTATCAGAAAAACAACTTGTAGATCATCATACTTTGATAAATCATTTATATTCCAATGCTTCTAGTTATCAATTATACAAGAATATTTTATTTGATAAATCTAAGGGAATTTTTAATGGAAAAATAATTGTTAATGAACGGATTAAAGGAATAAACGCTTTTCAAAAAAATAGCAATATTCTTTTTTCTGATGAAGCGTGTATGTATACTAAACCTCAATTAGAAATTTATTCTGAAGATGTGAAATGTTCACATGGTTGCACGATAGGAAATCTTCAAGAAAAAGAGTTATTTTATCTTCAATCAAGAGGAATTTCTGAAAAAAATGGAAAAATGTTATTATTGTTTTCTTTTCTGGAAGAGATATTAAACCTTATTCATATTTTTGAATTGAAAAAATTTGTCTGTCAAAAAATGAAGAAAAAATTAAATCAACACTTATAATCTAATATGTTTTCAGAAGAAGAAATACAGAAGATAAGAAATCAATTTCCAATTTTAAAAGAAAAAATTTATTCAAATCCTTTGATTTATATAGATAATGCGGCTACTACTCAAAAACCTTTACAGGTTATTCAAGCCTCTCAAAATTATTATTCTATAATGAATGCTAATGTTCATCGTGGATTGCATTATATGAGTCAAAAAGCTACAATAGAAGTAGAAAATACAAGAAAAAAAATTCAGAAATTTATTCATGCAAAATATTCTTCAGAAATTGTTTTTACAAAAGGGGCTACCGAATCCATTAATTTAGTCGCTTCTAGTATCAGTTCTTTGATAGGAAAAGGAGACGAAATTATTATTTCGTGTTCTGAACATCACTCAAATATTGTTCCATGGCAAATTATTTGTGAAAAAAGAGGCGCTGTTTTAAAAATAATCCCCATTTACGAAAATGGTTTTTTAAAATTAAAAGATTTTGAATTTCTAATTTCAAGAAAAACAAAAATAGTATCTGTTAGTCATATATCTAATGTTTTAGGAATAATTAATCCTATTAAATATATTATTGATAAATCTCATGAATATGGTGCATTAGTTTTGATCGATGGAGCTCAAGTTCCTTCTAATTTAGATTTGGATATGCAAGATTTAAATGCGGATTTTTATGTTTTTTCTGCACATAAAATGTATGGACCTACTGGAATTGGAGTATTATATGGTAAAAAAGAAATATTGGAAACTATTTCTCCTTATCAATTTGGAGGAGAGATGATTAAAAATGTTAGTTTTGAAAAAACAACTTATTCAGATTTACCTTTTAAATTCGAAGCAGGAACTCCAAATATAGAAGGAATTATAGTATGGGGTTCCGCTATAGATTTTGTGGAAAAGATTGGAATACAAAATATACAATCTTATAAAGAAAAACTTTTGTCATATGCCATTCAACGTTTAAGTTCCATAGATGGAATTCTATTATATGGAAAAGTCAAAGATTTTTCTCAAAAATCCAGTATTATTTCTTTTAATTTGAATAAATTACATTGTTTTGATGTAGGAAGTGTTTTAGATCGTTTAGGTATTTCTGTTCGTACAGGACATTTGTGTGCACAACCATTAATGAACTTTTTTAAAGTTTCAGGGATGATTCGTGCTAGTTTTTCTGTGTATAATACTTTTAAAGAAATAGATTGTTTATTTGAAGGTCTTTTAAAAGCAAAAAAATTATTATTAAAGTATTAAAAATTTTATGACTTACGCTATTGTAAATATACAAGGAAAGCAATTCAAACTTTTTGAAAATAAATATGTTTATGTTCCTCATATTTCTATGAATTTAGGGGATAGAATATTTTTAAACCAAGTTTTTTTGTTTTCTAAAAAAGGAATTCCTCTTTTAGGAGATCCTTTTTTAGAAAATATAAGTGTTCAAGTAGAAATATTACAACATATAAAAGGCAACAAAATCATTATTTTCAAAAAAAAGAGAAGAAAAGGATATAAAGTAAAAAATGGATTTAGACCTATTTTTTCAAAAATTAAAGTAATTTCTTTTTTAGAAAAAAACAACAATTAAAAATGGCTCATAAAAAAGGTTCAGGAAGTTCTAAAAATGGAAGAGATTCAATCGGAAGAAGATTAGGTGTTAAAATATATGGAAATCAATATGCTAATTCCGGAAACATAATCGTTCGCCAGCGTGGAACTAAACATCATCCTGGAAGAAATGTAGGAATAGGAAAAGATCACACTTTATATGCTATAAAAAGTGGATATGTTTATTTTAAAAAAATGAAAAAAAATAGATCAGTTGTTTCTATTATATCAAGTAAAAAAAATAAGACTGGGTAGTTCAAATAGGATAGAACAACAGTTTCCTAAACTGTAAGTTGTGGGTTCGAATCCCTCCCCGGTTACAAATTACGAAATGGTCCCAGCTGGATTTGAACCAGCGACGCCCTGATTATGAGTCAGGTGCTCTAACCAACTGAGCTATGGGACCTGTGAAAGAAAAGAATGGAATAGTTGCAATTTTACAACATTATTTTTCCTGTTACAAATTTTTTGTAATTTTTTTTCATCTCATCTATAATTTTCATCAAAACTTTTAAGAAATTATGAAAGAAATGAGTTTCATTAGAAATGAAAAATTGTCTTCAATATTTTCTATAGAAATAGCAGAAATTCTTAATGAAGAAATTAGAAATAAAAATAACGAAAATTTTTTAGTCACTTTGATTAAAGTATGTCTAACCCCCGATATGAATTTGATAAAAGTTTATATCAGTATTTATCCTTCTTTGAATAAGAAAATTTTAGAATTTATACGTTCTAAATCTAGATTTTATAGAAAATTACTTTCTAAAAGACTTAGATATCGTGTGAAAAAAATACCGAAATTAGATTTTCGTGTTTCAATAAAAGATTAAGTTTTTGAAAACAGAATTTTATATAGCTGTACGCTATTTTTTTTCTAAAAAAAAAATGAACATTGTAAATGTTATTGTTTTTTTATCTGTTTTATCTCTTAATGTTTCCACTCTTTCTCTATCTATAATTTTATTTGTTTTTTCTGGATTAGAAAACTTGAATGAAAAATACTATCAGATTCATTATCCGGACATCATCCTTTCTTCTAACAAAGGAGATTTATTTGTTGATGACGGAACCATAAAAAAAAAAATAAAATCTATAAAAGGGATCATCGCTTTTTCTAAAACTATGGAAAAAAAAGTTTTTTTGCATTATAACAATCAAAAATATTTTATTTCTTTAAAAGGAGTGGATACAGAATATGAAAAAGTTATGAAAAAATTTAAAAAAATAGATTTAAAAAATACTTTATCTCCTGGTTATTTAAATGTATATCTAGGATGGTCATCTATGGGATTTTATTTTCCAATAATATTTAGAAATCAGATTAAAAATCCTTCTAAAATCCTATTTTTTTCTTACAAAAAGAATCATAATACTTTTATTCCATTTTTTATACAAAGAAAAATTTTTATAAAAGGGATTTTTCAATTCAGTCAAAAAATGGATATAGAATATTTGTTTTGTAATTTATCTGAACTTCAGAATATAATAAAAGAAAAGGGGATTCAAACATTAGAGATAAAAATTCATAAAGAAGCTGACATTCAAAAAATAAAAAAAAATTTGATAGAAAAATTTGGATCCAAATTTAATATAATAACACGAATAGAAAAAGAAAAAGCTTTTTACAAAGTTCTGAACACAGAAAAAATATTTGTCTATTTTTTATTTAGTTTAATGACATTGATCACTGGATTCAATTTATTTAATGCCATTTTTATTTTGCAATTAGATAAAATAAAAGAACTTTTTACATTATGGAACATTGGTTTTTCTTTATGCAAAATCAAAACTATTTTTTTATATATAGGTTTTTTAATTACTATTTTTGGATGTTTGAGTGGATTATTTATGGCATATATAACGTACTTCATCCAAAATCAATATCAAATTATTAAAGTGATAGGAAAAATACCTTTGCCTGTAAAAGTAACAATGGTAGATTCTTGTATAGTTATAAGTATTATTCTTACAATAGGGGCAATTATATCTTTTTTTTCTTCAAGAAGAATAAATGGAATAATTTCAGATTATAAATGATACGTTTTTAAGGGTTCTGATGCTTCTACATTAAAGAAAATTTCTTTTGCTTCTTTTTCAAATGCTTTTATATTAGGAAATCGATTTGAATAGTGTCCTAATAACAATTTTTTGACTTTAGCTTTTTTCGCTATATAAGCAGCCTGATTAGCTGTGGAATGTCCTGTATTGATAGCTCTATTTTCTTCTGTTTTTAAAAAAGTAGATTCGTGGTATAATAAATCTACATATTTTATGTGTTCAATTATAGGAAGATAAAAAGAAGTATCTGAACAAAAAGCGTAAGACAATCTTTTGGGAGGATCAAACGTTAATTTTTCATTTGGGATTATTCTTCCATCATTTGTTTTAAAATCTTTTCCTAGTTTTAGATTTTTGTAATCTACGATTTTGATATCCGGAATTTTATTAATTTCTTCCATGTTTAATTTTCTATTACTAGGTTTTTCTTTAAAGAGAAATCCATTAGCATAAATTCTGTGTTTTAATGGAATAGAAAAAACTTCTATTTTTTCATTCTCCATAATTTTTTCTAATTTTTTAGATGATAATTCTATGTGATCTATACAGTATTTTAGTCTAGTGTAAGACCATTTAAAATGAACATCTATAATTTCTTTTAATCCTTTTGGAGCATAAATGCTGACAGATTTTTCTCTTCCTAATAAATGAAATGTAGATAACAATCCAATTAATCCAAAAAAGTGGTCTCCATGTAAATGAGATATAAATATATGTATTATTCTGTTAAACTTTATTTTTGCTTTTCTTAATTGAAGTTGTGTTCCTTCACCACAATCAATAAGAAAGGAAAAACCTTTCATTTCCAATATTTGAGCGGTGGGATGAAATTGATTTGTTGGTATGGAAGAGTGGCACCCCAAAATAGTTAATGAAGGCTTTTTCATTATTAAAAATTTCTATTATTTATAAATTGAATTAATTTCTTAAAAGCTTTGATTCTATGACTGATTTGATTTTTCTGATCAATATTCATTTCAGATAAAGTATGTTTGTGATCATTTGGAATGAATATAGGATCATACCCAAAACCTTGGGTTTTAATAATTTTTTTTGAAATTGTTCCAGATAATTTTCCTTTAAAAAAATAAATTTCTTTTTCATTGATTTTTAAACAAAAAACACAAAAAAACTCTGCTTTTCTGGAAGAGTCTTTTATCATATTTGATAATAATTTTTTCATATTGTCCATGTTTTTTCTTGTTTTAGAATATCTTGATGAGTAAATACCAGGTTCTCCATTTAAATATTCTACTTTCAATCCAGAATCTTCAGAAAAACAGGGAAAGTTTGTTTTTTCAAAAAAAAATTCTGCTTTTAATAAAGCATTTTCTTCAAAAGAATTTCCCAATTCAGGAATTGAATCCCGAAAATCAATATCTTTCAAAGATAAAAGATTAAATTTTTGAGATTGATTAGATAGAAAAAAATTTCTGATTTCTTGTTCTTTAAAAATGTTGTTCGTGACAAAAAAAATTTTTTTCATATTTTTCTTCTTTTTTTTAAGAGAAAAATACAACCTGTAACTATTATAGTGAAGGCCACCGTCAAAATTAACCAAAAATTTGGGTCTATTTTTTGTGAAAAAAACTCTTCATTTTTCATGAAAAAAAACACGCTAAATATAGCAAAAGAATTATTAAAGATATGTAATAATATACAGTTTATAAGAGAAGATGTGACAAAATAAATGAATCCTATAAAACTTCCAATAATAAGACCACCTACAAATTGCCATGGGTTCATATGAGTTAAGCCAAATAAAAATGAAGAAAATAAAATGGCTTTGATTGGATGAATTTTATTTTTTAACATTCCATTTAAAATGATTCCTCTAAAAAGAACTTCTTCACATATAGGAGCCAATAAGATTGTAGTGGAAAAAAAAGGAATTGGATTTTTAATTTCTTCTTTTAAAAATTCTTCAATTTCTTTATACATATTGCCTAATATAGGACCTTCTTTCGGTACGAATGAAGAAATATATTCGTTGATAATCATCATACAAAACATCATACAAAAAATAATAAAATAAATATACCATGGTGAAAATTTCATAGATAAGTCTATGATAAGATTTTTTTTTTGAGCTTGATGAGAAATGAAAATAAATAAAAATATGAAAGGAAGAGTATATGATATTGAAAATATCATACTTTCAGGTAAATTGATAGAAATTAATAACTTTCTAAAAAGTACATTGAAAAAATTTAAAGCAGTAAATGCAACTATTAATAAAATAGACTCTATGTAATTTATTTTAAAATAATTCTTCATAATCAAAAAGTTCATCTTGTCCTGTTTTCAAAAAAAAATATGTATTTACTGATGAAATATGATCTCTCTTAGATTGAAAATACAATTTTTCATCAATAATTCACAAAATCGTTTAATTTAGTAGTAAAAGTTTATTGATAATTTTCATCATCTTTCCATTTTTTTTGTGCTATTGAAAGATAAAACAATTAAAATAAATATAGAACTCTTTTAATATAAAAATTAGAAAATTATTATGTCATTATTTGATATTAAATCTATATTTCATAGTTATGAATCCTTTAAAGATAGAAGCATTAGCCCTTCAAAAATTTTTAGACATTATAATTTATTGGAAATTATAAAAAAACATAATGATACATGCTCTATTACTCCTATAGGATTTTCTGTAGAAAGAAGAAAAATTTTTAAAATAAAATGGGGAATTGGAAAAATTAAAGTATTTATTTGGTCTCAAATGCATGGAAATGAAACGACGGGAACAAAATCTATGTTTGATATTTTTCATTTTTTTTCAAAACAAGAAAATCATGATTTAGTTCAATTTTTAAAAAAAAATTTAACCATTTTATATATTCCCATGTTGAATCCTGATGGATCTGAAAAATTTCAAAGAAGAAATGCTATAAACATTGATTTAAACCGAGATGCGGTTCGTTTACAATCTCCAGAAATACAAGCTCTTTTTCAGGAAATTTACAAAGAAAAACCTCATATTTTATTTAATTTACATGATCAAAGAAGTATTTATAATGTTGGAAATAAATATTTTAATCCTGCCATTTTATCTTTTTTATCCCCTTCTGTAGATTCTAAAGATATTCATTCTATTCATACTATTCATAAAAAAAGATCTATGGGAATTATACATTTTATTGCGAAAGAGATTCAAAAGATATTACCTGATGTTGGATCAGTGGGTAGATTTTCTGATGAATTTTATCCTACAGCAACTGGAGATAATCTGCAAAAATTAGGTTATCCTTGTGTCCTGTTTGAAGCAGGAAATTATCCTAAAGATAATCATAAGGATAGGATTAGAAAATATAATACTTTATCCATTCTTGCAGGATTCTATTTTATTTCTTCTCACAAAGAAAATCTTGAAAAAGATTATAAATGTTATCTTTCCATTCCAGAAAACAAAAATGTTTTATTAGACAAAATATATCGAAAAGTTAAAATACAAAAAGGCGATAATCAATTTATAATTGATATAGGATTAATGAAATTTGAAAAATTTGATTTTGAAAGAAAAAATCTTTCTTTTGTTTCTAAAATCGTTGACATAGGAGATTTATCCAATTTTTTTGCTTATGAAGAATTTATTATTCCAGGTCAACTTTTTCATGGAAAAAGGTATCCAGAAATTGGAGATGTAGAATCTTTTAAAATTTTTTAATTTTATTTTTTGAAATTAGAAACTGCTAATTTTGTTCTTCCTTTTTTTCTTCTTCTAGATATAATTATACGACCTGCTTTTGTATTCATTCGTTTTATAAATCCATGAACATTTACTTTTTTTCTGTTAGAAGGCTGATAAGTTCTTTTCATATTTTCTAAGATTAGATTTCTTTTTTATATTCAATCTTTTTCGAAAAGTGTGAGAAAAAAACAAAAGAATCAAAAGGCCAATAACAAAACCTACAAAAAAAAAAGTAACACGTTTTGGAAAACTCATATACAAACATAGACAATCAACAATAAATTACATAAAGTTTTTTATTTTCTAATATTTTTTTTATGAAAAATTCATATCCTAGAGATGATATTGTTTTCAATAAAAATCTAATATATATATTATATGCTTGAAAAGCAAAAAACTATTGCAAAAAAAATTTCTTTACAAGGATTCGGTTTATATACTGAAAAAAAAGTGACTATTACTTTTAAACCAGCTCCAGAACATACAGGGTTTATTTTTATTAGAACAGATATCAAAGAAAAGCCTTGCATAAAGGCACATTTTTCTTTCTTGTTAAAAGAAAGAATAGATCAAGGTATTATTTTGGAAAAAAATGGATTAAAAATTTATACGATTGAACATATTCTAGCGGCTCTTACAGGAATGGATTTAGATAATGTTATTATAGAATTAGATAACATAGAAATTCCTATTATGGACGGTTCTTCAAAATTTTTTGTAGACGCAATTGAAAAAGTTGGAGTAATAGAACAAGATGCAAGCAGAAGATATTATTCGATAACAGAAATTATTTCTTATGAAAATACAAAAACAGGAGCAGAGATTATAGCTTTCCCTGCTAAAAAATTTGAAATCATGACCATGATAGATTTTGATTCAAAATTTGGACAAAATGCAGTATTGAAAAATTTGAATCAATTTAAACAAAAAATAGCTAGTTCAAAAAATTTTTGTATTCTTCGTGAAAAAAGAACCAAAAAATCAGAGAATAACTTATTTTCAATCAATCAACTTAAAAAAAAGAAAAAAAAACCTATATCTTATTTTTTCCCTTTTTCCTATCAAGAATCTAATGAAATAGCTAAACATATTCTTTTAGATATTATAGGTTTTTTGACTTTAACAGGAGCTAAATTAAAAGTAAAATTGATTTTTTATAAGCCTGATAATTATATTATTATGCAATTTCTAAAAGAGTTAATTAAAAAAGTTAAAATCTTTAAAAAAAATGATATTCCTCAATTTGATTTAGCAAAGAAACCCATCTTAGATATAAAAAAAATCATGAAAATTTTGCCTCATAAACCTCCATTTCTTATGGTAGATAAAATTATAGATTTAACGGAAGACAGTGTCACAGGAGTTAAAAATGTAACTATAAATGAATCTTTTTTCATAGGTCATTTTCCAAAAGAACCGATCATGCCTGGTGTATTGCAAATAGAAGCTATAGCACAAGTAGGAGGAATACTTGTGTTAAATAAATTGAACAATCCTGAATTGTATTCTACTTATTTTCTAAAAATAGATAAAGTTAAATTTAAACATAAAATAGTACCTGGAGACATAATTATCTTTAAAGTTGATTTATTGGAATCCATGAAAAGAGGAATAGTTCATATGCAAGGAAAAGGTTACGTAAATAATAAACTCGTGGTAGAGGCAGAAGTTATGGCAAAAGTAGTTAAAAGTTATAACGAATCTTGACAAAAATTTTAATTTAAAAAAAATGAATATTAGAAAAGGATTACATATACAATGGAATAAAGAAGTATATAAAATAATTGATTTTCTTCATGTAAAACCAGGAAAAGGATATGCTTTTGTCAGAACTAAATTAAAAAATCTGGTTACAGGTCATATTCTAGAAAATAACTTTTCAGCGAAACATAAACTTAAAGAGGTTAAAGTAAAATCTAATTTTTATTGGTATTTATACAAGGAAAAGGATTTTTTTTATTTCATGAATGAAATAAATTATGATCAAATACAAATAGAAGAAAAACTGATAAAAAATATAGAGTTTTTAAAAGAAGGAATGAGAATTACGATTTTTTTTCATATTAAAAATGAAAAAGAAAAGACTTTTCTCTTTTTAAAGATGCCTTCTACAGTTATTTTAAAAGTGAAACACACAGAAATTGTTAAAAAAGGAGATACCATTAATAACACCAATAAAATTGCTGTTTTAGAAACAGGAACTAGATTATTGGTCCCTTCTTTTATAGATATAGGAGAACTTGTTAAGATCAATACAGAACATAGATCTTATATAGAAAGAATTAAGAAGTAAAAATTTTGCATAAATTAGAAAAGATTATGAGTATTTTGATAGATAAAAACATTAAAGTTCTTGTACAAGGATTAACTGGAAAAGAGGGTTTATTTCATACTGAACAAATGATGAATTATGGTACCCCTATAGTAGGGGGGATTACTCCAGGAAAAGGAGGAAAGGTTTATTTAGGAGTCCCTATTTTTAATACTGTTGAAGAAGCGGTGAAAAATACAGGAGGAAATGTAAGTGTTATTTTTGTCCCTTCTGCTTTTGCTTCAGATGCTATCTTTGAATCAATTTATGCGAATGTTGAAGTGATTGTATGTATTACAGAAGGAATTCCTGTTTTAGATATGATTAAAGTCAAACATTTATTAAAACAAAAAAGGTCTTGTTTAATCGGTCCAAATTGTCCTGGAATTATTTCTCCAGAAGAATCTAAAGTGGGGATTATGCCTAATTCAGTTTTTAGAAAAAAAGGTAAAATAGGAATAATTTCTAGATCCGGAACTCTTACTTATGAAGCGGCAGATCAAATTGTAAAATTTGGTTATGGAATTTCAACAGCTATTGGAATAGGAGGAGATTCTGTTATTGGAATGAGTATCAAAGAAATTATGAAACTATTTTTAGAGGATCAAGAAACTGAATGTATTGTTATGATTGGAGAAATAGGGGGAAGATTGGAAATTGAAGCTGCAGAATGGATAAAAAAATTGAAAAATAAAAAGCCAATAATAGGTTTTATAGCAGGACAAACAGCTCCGAAAGGAAGAACGATGGGACACGCTGGTGCTATTATAGAAAAAAAAATAGAAACAGCACAAGCAAAAATGAATATAATGGAAAAAAATGGAATACATATAGTTAAATCTCCAGCAAATATAGGCATGACTGTATACGAAGTTCTTCATTAATTTTTTAGTTAATGGGGTTGTGTTCATCAGTAAAATTTTCTGAAAAAATTTGAAATGGATAAATTTTTGATAACTGGATTAGGGAATCCTGGATCTTTGTATGAAAAAACAAGACACAATCTTGGATTTTTAATTTTAGATCAAATTGCTAAGAAACATTTTCTTTCTTTTTCAAAGAAAAAATTCGGATTCATTTCAGAATTCAGTTATCAAAAAAAATTACTTTTTCTTTTAAAACCTTCTACTTACGTTAATCATAGTGGTCTAGCTGTTAAATATTGGATGATAAAAGAAAAAATTCTTTTAAGAAATGTTCTTATAATATCTGATGATATTTATCTTAATTTCGGTAGTTTTCGTTTAAGAGAAAAGGGTGGAAGTGGAGGACATAATGGATTAAAAAGCATAGAAAAAGAAATAGGGACATCACATTATTCACGTCTTCGTTTTGGGATTAAAAATCATTTGAAAAAAAAAGTAGATGATTATGTATTAGAAAATTGGAAAAATGAAGAAATAAATTGTTTATTTTCTAAGTTAGATATAGGAAGGAAAATAGTATTTTCATTTGTAACAAATGGACTGCAAAAAACGATGAATTTATTCAATAATAATTCTTAGTTAACCTTGTAGTTTAATAGGATAGAATATAGGACTCCGATTCCTACGGTATGGGTTCGAATCCCTTCAAGGTTATTTGATTTTTTAACCTAATTGTCATTATGCATCATATTCGCAATTTCTGTATTATTGCACATATAGATCACGGGAAAAGTACATTAGCCGATCGTTTATTAGAGTTTACAAAAACTGTTTCGGAAAGAAAACAAAATCAGTTATTAGATGATATGGATTTGGAGAGAGAGCGTGGAATAACTATTAAAAGTCACGCTGTTCAAATGGAATATAAATATAATGATCAAGTATACATTCTGAATCTAATAGATACACCTGGTCATGTAGACTTTTCTTATGAAGTATCACGTTCTATTGCTGCATGTGAAGGAGCTTTACTTGTAGTGGATTGTACTAAAAGCGTACAAGCTCAAACTATATCTAATCTTTCTTTAGCCTTGAAAAAAAATCTTGTCATTATTCCAATTTTGAATAAAATTGATTTGTCTGATTCTATTTCTGAAGAAGTGATGGAAGAAATTATGGAGTTAGTTCAATGTAAAATGGAAGATATTATTCCTGTTAGTGCTAAAAATGGACTAGGAATTAATAATATCTTGGAAAGAATAGTGACATCCATTCCTGCTCCAAAAGGAGATCCTAAAGCTCCTTTACAAGCTAGGATTTTTGATTCTTTATATAATCCATTTACAGGAGTTGAAGCTTTTTTTAGAGTCAAAAATGGTTCTATTCGAAAAGGACAGAAATTACGGTTTGTTTCCACAGGAAAAGTTTATTATGCTTATGAAATAGGGACGCTTAAATTGAAACGTGTTTCTAAAAATAGAATTAATACAGGAGATGTTGGATATGTCGTTTCTGGAATAAAAAATACTTGTGAAGTCAAAGTAGGGGATACAATAACAGATGCTAATAATCCATCTATTAAAGATATAGAAAAATTTGAAGAGGTTAAACCTATGGTTTTCGCAAGTATTTATCCAGTTGATTCCGATAAGTATGAAGAATTACATTCTTCTATAGAAAAATTACATTTAAATGATGCGGCTCTTTCTTTTAGTAGTGAATCATCTCCTGCTTTAGGATTCGGTTTTCACTGCGGTTTTTTAGGATTACTTCATATGGAAGTGGTTAAAGATCGTTTAGAACGAGAATATGGTATTTCTGTAATTCTTACCATTCCTAATGTTTCTTATAAAGTTTATATGAAAAATAATCAAGTTATTTTAGTTAATAATCCTTCAGATTTTCCAGAAATGGAAAACTTTAAAAAAGTAGAAGAACCTTACGTTTTAGTTTCTATCTTTACTAAAGATGTTTATATAGGAAGTATAATATCTTTATGTATTGGAAAACGAGGAATCATGATTGAAAATCAAAATTATTTGACATCTGAAAGAATAAAAATTACATTTGAAATGCCTTTATCTGAAATTGTATTTGATTTTTATGATAAATTGAAAACAGTTTCAAGAGGATATGCTTCTTTTGATTATAATTTTATTGGTTATAGAAATTCAGATTTAAAAAAAATTACTGTATTGATTAATCATAAAAAAATAGAGCCCTTATCTCTTTTGGTTCATAAAAATAAAGCTTTCTCTTTGGCAAAAAAAATATGTCAAGAATTAGCTGTATTAATTCCAAAACATCAATTTTGTATTCCTATTCAAGTTTCTGTATCTGGAAAAATTATAGCAAGAGAAACTATTAAAGCTTTGAGAAAAAATGTAACTGATAAATGTTATGGAGGAGATGTTTCTCGTAAGAGAAAACTCATAGAAAAACAAAAAAAAGGAAAGAAAAAAATGCGACAAATAGGAAAAGTTGAAATTCCATCATCTGCTTTTATGACTTTTTTGAAAGTGAAAAATTAATTTTACAAAAAAAATCAAAAAATTATTTAATATGTCTATTAAAATAGGAATCAATGGTATTGGAAGAATAGGAAAATTAGTTTTATTATCTGCTTTAAATAGAAAAAACATTGAAGTAGTATCTGTAAATGATTTAGTTACTATAGAGTATTTAGCTTATATATTAAAATATGATTCGGTTCATGGTTCTTTTAAAGGGAATCTTCGGATAGAGGATGAAAATTATTTAGTGCTAAATGAAAAACGAATAAAAGTAACTAATCAAAGTGATCCTAATCAACTCAATTGGAGAAATTTAAATGTAGAATATGTTGTTGAATCCACTGGCCTTTTTTTAACAAGAGATTTAGCTAATGCTCATTTGAAATCAGGAGCTAAAAAAGTTATTTTATCAGCTCCTCCTAAAGATGATATTCCTATGTTTGTAATGGGGGTTAATCATACAAAAATGAAACCAAATGAAAACATTGTATCAAATGCTTCCTGCACAACGAATTGTTTATCCCCAATTGTCAAAGTGTTAAATGATAATTTTGGAGTGTTAGAGGGATTAATGACCACTATACATGCTTCCACTGCTACTCAAAAAGTTGTTGATTCTGTTTCTGCTAGAGATTGGAGAGGAGGAAGATCTTCATTAACTAATATTATTCCTGCATCTACGGGGGCCGCTAATGCAGTCGGAAAAATTATACCAAATTTAAATGGAAAATTAACTGGAATGGCTTTTAGGGTTCCTGTTACAGACGTATCTGTCCTGGATTTTACAGTTTGTCTAAAGAATAGAACCAATTATAATCAAGTTAAACACTGTATGAAGAAAGCTTCTGAAACAACATTAAGAGGAATATTAGGATATACAGAAGAAGCTGTTGTTTCATCAGATTTTATAGGAGATGATAGAATTTCTATTTTTGATGCTAATTCTAGCATGATGTTGAGTCCAAATTTTTTAAAAATAGTTTCTTGGTATGATAATGAGGTTGGTTATTCCACAAAATTAGTGGATCTTATTCATTACATGTCTTCCATCTGATCTTATCATTTATGGAATGTGTTTTAAAAATGAAAACTTTTTTTCATATTTATCAACTTGAAAAATAAAATTTTTTATTCCATTACTTATCATCAAAAAAGGAGCTTGTACTACACTGTTATATATGGAAATTTGGTCGAAAACCTTTTGTGTTATAGGAATTTTAGGAGCTTTACATTCAATAAGTATGTGTGGTCTTTCATTCAATTGAACTAGAATATCTATTCTTTTATTTAGTCGATTTATTTGTAAAGGAAATTCGATCCATATATTCGAGTTTTTGTAATTTTTTACTTGTTTTAACAAAAAAATTATATATTGACGTGTAACTTCTTCCTGAGTAAATGAATAAAATTTTTTTCTAATCGAACAAAATATATAGATTTTGTTTTTGATTCGATTTAAATGTAAATGTTTTTTAATAAACAAATTGAAAAAACGCATAACAATTATATTGAACAAAAAAATTAAAATTAGTTCAAAAAATAAATTTCAAGAAAAAAAATGCTAAAAAAAATACAAGACTGTGTTATTATTGGATCTGGACCTGCTGGTTATTCTGCTGCTATTTATGCGTCAAGAGCTGATCTCCATCCGATTTTATTTGTAGGATTTCAGCCAGGTGGACAATTAACTACTACAACTAGCATTGATAATTATCTTGGATTTCCTGCAGGAATAAGTGGAATAGATTTTATGGAAAATTGCAAAAAACAAGCAGAACGTTTTAATACTCTAATCATAGATCAATCCGTAACAAATGTCTTTTTATCCAATCAGAAGGGAGGAATACATCGTATTTTTTTTGAAAAAGAAAAAGAATGTCTCAAGAGCAGAGGGGTCATTATAGCTACAGGTTCTAGTCCTAAATTTTTAGGAATAGATAGGGAAAAGGAATTAATCGGATTAGGAGTTTCTTTTTGTGCTACTTGTGATGGGTTTTTTCACAAAGGAAAAGAAGTTGCTGTGATAGGAGGAGGAGATACTGCTTTAGAAGAAGCAAATTATTTATCAAAAATTTGTAAAAAAGTATATTTGATAGTTAGAAAAAATTATTTGAGAGCATCCAAAATATTACAATCTCATATTTCAAAAAGAAATAATGTAAATGTCTTATTTTGTTCTAATATCACAAAAATTATTGGAAATGATTTTTTGGAAGGAATTAAGATATTTAATCATGAAAATAAAACGATCACTACTCTTTTAATTAGCGGATTGTTCATTGCAATAGGTCATATTCCTAATACAGAAATTTTTAAAAACAAATTAGATTTAGATGATAGAGGATATGTTATTGTTAAAAAAGGAAGCACCATGACTAATAAACCAGGAGTATTTGCTGCAGGAGATGTACAAGATCCAAATTATAGGCAAGCTATTACTTCTGCTGGGACTGGATGCATGGCGGCATTGGATTTGGAAAGATATTTATATCATGAAAAAATGGAATAGTCATTTCTTTGATTTTTTAGTTTCTCACGCAAAAATTTATGGTTTTATTTTTCCTTCTAGTGAAATTTACGGTGGATTAAATGCTGTTTATGATTATGGACCGTATGGAATTGAATTAAAAAATAATATAAAGGAATTTTGGTGGAAATCAATGACTCTTCTTCATGAAAATATAGTGGGAATAGATTCCTCTATATTAATGAGTTCTGATATTTGGAATGCATCAGGACACGTAAATGAGTTTAATGAGTTATTAATTGATAATAAGGATTCCAAAAAAAGATATCGTCCTGATATTTTGATTAAAGAACATGTAGAAAAGAATTTTTCAAATCATCCTAAAAAAAAAGAAGATATATTATTTCGTTTATCTCAATCTTTAAAAAAAAAGGATTTATTAGATCTCAGGATTTTAGTTGACGAATTAAACATTTGTGATCCTATTTCTAAAACAAAAAATTGGACAGAAATTCGTCATTTTAATATGATGTTTAAAATGAAAAATGAAGATAAAAAAGATTTATTTCTTCGTCCAGAAACAGCTCAGGGAATATTTTGCAATTTTCATAATGTAAAAAAATCTAGTCGGATGAAAATTCCATTTGGAATAGCTCAAATAGGAAAATCATTTAGAAATGAAGTCTTTGCAAGAAAATTTTTGTTTAGAATGCGAGAATTCGAGCAAATGGAAATGCAATTTTTTATTCTTCCTGAAGAAGAAAAAAGATGGTACGAATATTGGAAAGATCTCCGTTTAAAATGGCACTTAACTTTGGGAGATCAAAAGAGCTATAAATTACGGAATCATGATCATTTAGCACATTATGCTAGTGCAGGTGCAGATATTGAATATCATTTTCCTTTTGGATTTAAAGAAATAGAAGGGATACATTCTCGAAGAGATTTTGATTTGAAAAAACATGAATTTTTTTCAAAAAAAAAATTAAGAGTCTTCGAATCAAAAAAAAACTATATTCCTTATGTGATAGAAACGTCTCTAGGGTTAGATCGTCTTTTTTTAGCTATATTTTCTTCTTCTCTTAAGAAAGAAGAATTAGAAAATGGAAATAAACGTATAGTCCTTAAATTTCCTTCTTATTTATCACCTGTGAAAGGTGCCATTCTTCCATTAGTTAGAAAAGATGGATTACCAGAGATTGCAAAAAAAATATTTGATAATTTGAAAATGAATCATAAATTGATTTACGATCAAAAAGAATCTATTGGTAAATTATATCGAAGACAAGATGCAATAGGTACCCCTCTATGTTTTACTGTGGATTATAAAACCATAGAAACAGATACAGTTACTATGAGATATAGAGACAGCATGTTACAAAAAAGAATTCATATCAAAAATATATCCAGAATAATCGAAAAAGAAACTGGATTAGAAAAAATTTTCAAAAAACTATCTGATTTTATATAATTCTATTTTTTTTCTCTAATTTCAGCTTTCAATTCTTTTTTTAAGAAAAATTCAATTTCTTTCATGGAATTCTTAATAATTTTGTCAGTCAATGTTTCTTTTTGACTTTCAAAAAAGAAACTAACAGTATAGGATTTTTTTGATTTTGGCAAATTTTCTCCTTCATAAAAATCATATATTTGAATTTTCTTGATCACATGATTTTCTTTTTTTCTTATTAACTGATTGATCTTTTCAAAAGAAATAGTATTATCAATTAATAAAGATAAATCTCTTCTTGAAGTAGGATATTTAGAAAACGGAACATAAGTTATTTTTTTTTCTTGAATAATAGAAATCAAATATTCCCAATCAATTTCTGCATAGACAATCTCTTTTTTTTTCAAAATATTGTTTTTTAATTTTCCTAGTTCAACTAGATTTTTATTGTTATACAACATAGAAATACTATTTTCTAATAAAGGATGTTTAGAAAATATTTGAGTATAATTGTTAATTCCGCTTTTTTGAAAAATTTGTTCAACAATTCCTTTTAAATAAAAAAAAGGTTGAAATTCAACATGTTTTTTTTCTATTTGTTGTAAAATAACAATTCCGAGATATGTTTTTTCTAAAAATTTATCATTCTGCTTATAATATATTTTTCCTATTTCAAAAAATTTGATATTGGAATTATTATAATAATTGATTCTGTTACAATTATATTCTATACAATCTATCATACCGAATAATAAACTGGAACGCATCAATTTATAATTTTGATTAATTGGATTAATAATCCTAATTTCTTCTCTATTAAAAAAAGAATTGAGTAAAGTAGAATATTTATTTTCATTTCTCATAGTGGAAGAAATAATTTCTTGAAATCCATAACAAATTAATTGTTCTAAAAGTATTTTTTGTATTTGATGTTCTGTTTTGTAAAAGAAGTTAGGAAGTGGGGATATTTTGACTCGATCAGATATTTTAATTTTATTGATGCCATAAATACGCAATATTTCTTCGATCAAATCGATTTCTCTTTTAACATCTATTCTGTAAAGTGGAACACACACAAATAAATATTTGTTATTTTCAGAATGAATTACGATTTCTAATAATGATAAAATCTTTTTAATTTTATTTTTGGATATTTCTTTTCCTAGAACATTTCTAATTTTATTATATCTGAGTTTGATTATTGAAGGATAGATCGGACTAGGATAAACATCAGTAATATGAAAATATGTTTTTCTTTTTGTTATGCTTTTTATAAGAAAAGCAGTTCTTTGCAAAGCGTATGCAGTTTGATTAGGATCTATTCCTCTTTCAAAAAGATATTGTGATTCTGTTTTTATTAAGTGTTTTTTTCCAATTATACGGATAACAACAGGACTAAAACAAGCACTTCCAAGAAAAATTCTTTTAGTATCTACATGTAGATTAGACTGAATACTATTAATAATTCCAGCTATAGATAATGGTTTTTTTGCATCACAGATGATTAAATCTTCTTCATCAAGTTTTCGTGTAATGCGATCTGAAGATTGAAAATACGTATTTTTTTCTGCATTTTTTATTATAATTTTTTTTTCTTCTATTTGATCTATGTCAAAAACATGGATTGGTTGCCCTAATTCATACATCACAAAACTTATAACATCCATTATATTGTTGATCGATTTTATACCTATAGATTTTAGTCTAGAAACTAACCAATGGGGTGAAGGTTCTATTCTTATTTCAGAAATTGACATTCCGGAATATCTGATACATTTTATATTTTCTTGTATAAAAACTTGAACATGATTATGATGATTTGTTTCTTCATTTATAATTACAGGTTTGGATAAATGAACCGTGTCTCCCCGAAATTTTAAAAAAGCATACAAATCACGTGCTATTCCATAATGGCTCATAGCATCCGTACGATTGGGAGTTACTTCCACATCCAAAATAGAGTCCTCTACCTCATCCAATATTATTTTTTTTATACTCTTTACTGGTAATCCAATATCAGTCAAAATCACAGATACTTTTTCCGCATTAATATCAATAGATATATATTTTTTCAACCAATTGTATGATATTTTCATATTGTGGACATAATCAATATAGAAATAGATTCTTCTTTTTTTTTCTTTTCATTAGAAAAGGGTCTCAAAATACCTATTTTATTTGAATGATACAGTTCGAAACAAATAAAATTTTCATTTAAAGAAGACAAAATCTCAATTAAAAATTTGGAGTTGAACCCCATTTTTATACTTTCTGTTTTTTTCAAATCATCAAAAATGGGTTTACATTTAATTTTAGACTCAAAATTATCATTGTTAATAGTGTTTTGTTCACAGATTTTCAATTTATTATGATTTAAGTGTAAGTGGATAAAATTCTTTCTATTTTTAGAAAAAAAAGAAATTCTTCTGATGGTATTTAATAATAAAAGTCTATTGATAACAAATGAAACATCACAATTATTATTAGGAATAACAGAATTGTAATCTGGATATTTTTCATTGATTAATCTACATGAAAAAATATGATTTTGAAAATGAAATACTATATTAATCTTATTGTTATATTCAATAACAACATTGGTATTTTTTTCCTTTTTTAAAATTTTTCTAATTATATCAAGAGATTTTTTTGGAATAGTAAATTCAATAGATCTATCAAGTTTCAAATTTTTGATAGTATACTTCACAAGACGAAAAGTATCTGTAGCTATAAAATTTGCTTCATTAGGAGAAAATTGAAAAAAAACTCCATTCAGTATTGTTTGAAATTTTTTATCTCCAACAGCGAATAACGTTTGATTTAATATTTTTGAAAGAATATTTGAAAATAAAGTTATTTTCATAGTAGATGATCTCAATATGGATTTTTTTTTCTTAAAAAAATCAATTGAATCTTTATGAAAAAAGATAGGTATTTTATAAGATCCTTGTTCAGAAAAAATATTAAGTACATTTTTTTTTTTTTATTAAAAAAATAAATTGAATCTTTATGAAAAAAGATAGGTATTTTATAAGATCCTTGTTCAGAAAAAATATTAAGTACATTTTTTTTTTTCTTAAAAAAAAGTGTTTCATTCGGAAATGTGGTCAAAATATCTATCATGAACTTGGTGGATACAACTACTTTTTCTTTTGTATATTTTTTTACATTAACCTTGATAGATGTGTTCACTACATTTTCAGAATCACATAAAGCAATAATTTTTAATTGATTTTCTATGATTTCAAAAATAAAATATCTTGAACTTGAGTTATGAGAATTTACAATTTGATATAAAGTATGTAATTTTTGTAATAGAGAATGACTAGAAACAAAGAAATACATATTTTTTGTGTTTTTACTAAATATATATAATAGCGTGAGGGGGATTTGAACCCCCGACCTCTGGGTTATGAATCCAACGCTCTAACCAACTGAGCTATCACGCCTGATATTATTTTTTAAAATAAAACACATAACACCATAATAAAGTTAATATATTTTTGTTTTATACATTTTTAAAAATAAAAAAATTATGACTTTTGATTTAAGTAATTATAGAAAAAATTATCATCAAAATTCTTTACTAGAATCTGAAGTTCCAAAAGAACCTTTTCAATTGTTTCATGATTGGTTTCAACAAGAGAAACTTTTCCATAAAGAAGAAAATAATGAGGAAATTAATGCCATGTCTATTTCCACTATAGGAGAAGACGGAGGGCCAGAAACCAGAGTTGTTTTGCTTAAAGAATATTCTGAAAAAGGATTTATTTTTTATACAAATTATTATAGTTCTAAAGGAAGATCCATTCAAAATATTCCTAAAGTATGTATTTCTTTTTATTGGAAAAATACAGAAAGACAAATTCTCATTAAAGGAATAACATCTAAGATAAAAAAAGAAAAATCGGATGAATATTTTCACAAAAGACCTAAAGAAAATCAAATAGGATGTTGGGCTTCTAAACAAAGTTCCACTATTTCATCTAAAGAATATTTGTTAAAACAATATAAAAAATGGAATTATTTTTTTAATGATAAAACGATAAACCGTCCTTTTGATTGGGGAGGATATATTATAAAACCTTACAAGATGGAATTTTGGCAGGGACAACCCAATAGACTTCATGACAGATTAGTTTACAGTCTAGAAAAAGAAAAAAAATGGATTTTGTATAGACTATCTCCGTAAATAAACAAGATAAAGTTTGTATGTAGAAAACAAACTTTATCTTCTAAGAAATTTACTTACAATTTTGTTAATTCTGCTCCTATTTTGAATTTAGCCACTTTTTTTCCTGGAATATGTATTTTTTTTCCTGTTCTAGGATTCACTCCGTTTCTAGGATGTCTTTCTACAACAGAAAAGGTTCCGAATCCAACGAGGGTTACCTTATCTCCTTTTTTTAAAGATTCAATTACTGTTTCAATAAATGCATCTGTGACATTTTTAGCTTTTATTTTTGTTATTCCAGTTTTTTCAGCTATTGAATTAACCAATTCTGTTTTATTCATGAATTTATATATAATTAATTTAATTTTAATTAACTATGAAACAATCTTATAATTAATGATAGCAAATATAAAATATTTATGAAGGAAAAATAGCTACAAACTAATAAAAATCTTGTTTTACCGAACAAAAAGATTTTTCCTTATTTTTATTCCATTAATTAAGTTTTTGATATTCATTTTTTTTTTCCCTTCTATTTGTCCTTCTACAATAGATAGAAAACCTTCTTTGACGGATATTTGCATTTCATATGATGATATAATGAATATTAATCCAATAGGAAAAGAATGTTTTTTTAGTATTTTCTTAACGAGAAAAATTTTGAATCTCACAAATTTTTTTTTATTAAAAAATAATAAAGTCCATGCTGCAGGATGAGGGCTTAATCCTCTTATTTTATTATAAATGGATTCAATAGAAGGATCATTCCATTGAATTCTACAATCTTTAGTAGATATTTTTGGGGCATACTTGAAAGAAGTAATATTTTTTTTTTGATCAGTAGGTTTTATTTTATTTTTCATAATTCCTTCTAAAGTTTTTATGATCATAGATCCACTCATTTTTTTTAGTTTATTTTCTAACTCTCCTGCAGTTTCCTCTTTTCCTATTTCTATTTCTTTTTGGAAAAGAATTTTTCCAGAATCTATTTTTTCTTCTATGAAAAAAGTAGTTAATCCAGTTTTATTTTCTCCATTGATAATGACCCAATTGATAGGAGCTGGTCCTCTATATTGTGGAAGAAGAGATGCATGTAAATTAAAAGATCCCATTTTAGGTAAATTCCATACTTTTTTAGGTAAAATTTTGAAAGAAACAACAATTTGTATATCTGCATTCCATGCTTTTATATTTTTTAAAAAGGAATCATCAAGAAGATTTACAGGTTGTAAAAAAGGAATATTATTCTCCAACGCATATTTTTTTACAGGAGAAAATTTCCCTTTCCCTTTTTTGGGAAAGGGATTGTCAGGGCTTGTAATTATACCTACAATATTATATTGTTTCATATCTAATTCTTTTAGAGAGAAGAGTGAAAAATGTGTTGAACCTATGAATACAATTTTGGGAAACTTTTTCATGTAATTTATTTGTAATTTAAATTCACTAATTTTATCTTGTAATTTTATGAAAAAGTTCATTGATTTTTGAAAATCAAATATATAAAAATATCATTTTTTTGATTTTTTTAATATTAAATATAGAAAATATCAATATATGTATTGGACTTTAGAATTAGCTTCTCATTTAGAAGATGCACCATGGCCTGCAACAAAGGAAGAATTGATTGATTTTGCTATTCGTACTGGAGCCCCTTTGGAAGTAGTTGAAAATCTTCAACAATTAGAAAATGGAGAAGGGGAGGTTTTTGAATCTATAGAAGATATCTGGGCAGATTATCCACGTGACGATGAAGATTTTTATTGGAACAGAGATGAATATGAACTTTAAATTATTTTTGATTTGAATGAGTTTTATCAGAAGGATATTAAATAAATTATTAGTTAATAAAAATGAAAGGGATCTTAAAGAAGTGAGAAATTTTTTGATTCGAATCAAAGAAGAGGAGAAGAAGATCTCTTTATTATCTAATGATGAATTGAGAAATAAAACTCATAACTTTAAAAAAGTTATAAAAGAGTCTACAAAAAAATTTGACGAAGAGGAAAAAAAGTTGTTAAAAACAATACAAGAAAAATTTTGTTCTATTAATGTTTTGCAAAAAATATACTTTAGTGTAGAAGAAATTAAAGAAAAACGTTATAGGACAGAACAAAAAGAATTGATAAATCTTTTACCTCAAGCTTTTGCTTTAATTAGGGAAACGGCTAAACGTTTAAAAGAAAAAGAGAATCTTGTAGTAGAATCTACCTCTTTTGACCAAGAATTATCAAAAACAAAGTCTTATGTTTTTTTGGATGAAAATAAAGCAATTTGGAAAAATAAGTGGGATGCATATGGGAAATCAATAGTTTGGGATATGGTCCATTATGATGTTCAATTGATGGGAGGAGTCGTATTACATCAAGGTAAAATAGCTGAAATGGCAACAGGAGAGGGAAAAACTTTTGTAGCTACTTTATCTGCTTATTTAAATGCTTTATCTGGAAGAGGTGTGCATATTGTTACAGTCAATAATTATTTATCTAGAAGAGATATGGGGTGGATGGCTCCTTTAATGGAATTTCATGGGTTAAAAGTTGATTGCATTGATAATTATTCATCTTCTGATGTACAAAAACGTAAAATAGCATATCAGGCAGATATTACTTATGGAACAAATAATGAATTTGGTTTTGATTATTTGAGAGATAATATGGCTTCTTCTCAAGAAGAATTAGTTCAAAGAGAATTAAATTATGCCATTATTGATGAAATTGATTCTGTATTGATAGATGAAGCACGTACTCCTTTGATTATATCTGGACCTGTAGATCCTAAAAAAGACAATAAAGAGGAGTTTGAATTATTTAAAGGAAAAGTAGAAGATCTTGTTAATAAACAAAATAGAATAGTTAATAATTTTTTGCAGGAAGCAAAAAATTTGATAAAAAATGGAGATAAAAAATTAGGCGGATTTAAATTATTTCAGGCTCATCGTGGATTACCAAAGAAAAAGTCATTAATTAAATTTTTAAGTGAAGAAAATATCCGTTTGATTTTACAAAGAACTGAAAGTCAGTATTTACAAGACTATGGAAGAGAAATGTATAAAGTAGACAAAGATCTTTATTTTGTGATTGATGAAAAAAATAACACAGTCGAATTAACAGATAAAGGAATTGAATTTTTGTCTAGAAATGTGGAAGATATAGGTTTTTTTGTATTACCAGATGTGAATGTAGAACTTACTGATTTAGAGAAAAAGAAACTTTCTAAAGAAAATGAAATCAAAGAAAAAGAAAAACTTTTGAAAAATTTTTCTATTAAATCACAAAGAATACATACTATCAATCAACTTCTTAAAGCTTTTACTTTATTTGAAAGAGATGTGGATTATGTTGTTTTAGGAGGGAAAGTCAAAATAGTAGATGAACAAACTGGTCGTATTATGGAAGGAAGACGTTATTCTGATGGTTTGCATCAAGCTATAGAAGCGAAAGAGAATGTACAAGTAGAATCTTCCAGTCAAACTTTTGCAACAATTACTTTGCAAAATTATTTTAGAATGTATAGAAAAATATCTGGTATGACGGGAACAGCAGAAACGGAATCCGGAGAATTTTGGCATATTTACAAACTGGATGTGGTCGTAATTCCTACACACAAAATTGTACAAAGAAAAGATTTGCAGGATCTTGTTTTCAAAACGAAACGAGAAAAATATAATGCGATCATAGAAAAAATTATTCATTTATCTAGACAGAAGAAACGTCCAGTTCTTGTTGGAACAACCTCTGTTGAAATTTCAGAATTTTTAAGTAGAGCTTTAAAATTCAGAAAAATACAGCATAATGTTTTAAATGCAAAATTGCATGAAAAAGAAGCAGAAATTATAGCAAAAGCAGGATTTCCTGGATCTGTTACTATAGCGACTAATATGGCTGGTCGTGGAACAGATATTAAACTATCAAAAGAGGTCATTAAAAATGGAGGATTAGCAGTTTTAGGTACAGAAAGGCATGATTCTAGAAGAGTAGACAATCAGTTAAGAGGTAGATCTGGACGTCAGGGAGATCCAGGAAGTTCTCAATTTTATGTTTCATTAGAAGATAATTTAATTCGTTTATTTATTGATTCAGAAAGACTTTCAAAACTTATGGATAGGTTTGGTCATAAAGAAGGTGATATTATCCAACATCCTTTGTTAACAAAATCTATTGAAAAAGCACAAAAAAAAATAGAAGATAATAATTTTAGTATGCGAAAGCGTTTGTTGGACTATGATGATGTGATTAATAAACAAAGAGAATTTATTTATAAAAAGCGCAAAAATGCATTATGTGGGAACGAATTGAGTTTAGATATTTCTAATATGGTTTATGTTTTACTAGATGTGATGATCTCAGTCAATAAATCTCTAAACGATTTTAAAAATTTAGAATATGAATTTATTCAAATTTTTAATTTGAAATTTCCGTTTCAGGAGAGAGAATTTTTATCTTATAAAGAACGTGATTGTGTGAATCAACTTCATGATATCATTCTCAACTTTTATGAGAAAAAAAAGAAAAAAATGATTGATCTAGATATCATGCCAATTATATCTAATATCGTTGTCAAAAATCAGGAATTTTATCAAATACAAGTTATTTTCACTGATGGCCTGCAAAATATAGTTTCTGTATCAGATTTGAAGGAATTTTATAATTTCCAAGGAAGATCTTTATTATCAATATTTGAAAAAAAGACTATATTATGTTTTATGGATGAAAAATGGAAGGAACATTTGCGTGAGATGGATAGTTTGCGACATTCTGTGCAAAATGCAGTTTTTGAACAAAAAGATCCTCTGATTGTTTATAAACAAAATGCTTTTAATTTATTTCAAGAAAGAGTTTATGATATTAACAAAAAAATTGTTTCTTTTTTGCTTAAATCTACCATAATGATTGGTGACATTTTATGTATTCCAAAAAATAATATAAAAATGGATTTTTTAATGAAAGGAAAAAGTGGAAAAAAATTGGGAAGAAATAATAGAATTAATATTCGTCATTTAATTACAGGAGAAACGAAGAATATTAAATTTAAACAAGCAGAGTTTTTTTTAGAACAGGGAGAATGGATAATAGAAGATGATTCTTTTTAGAACAATACGATTGTATTAATCAAAAATAAAACATATATTTTTTATCATAATTTCATTTATTTTTTCTTGTTATCTTGGAATGAGTTTATGGTCAACAAGGAAAAGTTATGATTGTATAGATTATGTCCCATATAATACATTTGGTGTAGTTTTAGGAACTTCTAAATATTTGCATGGAGGAGGAGTCAATGCTTATTTCAAGTATAGAATTGATGCGGCTTTTTCTCTTTTTCATCATAAAAAAATACGTTATATCATTGTAAGTGGAGATAATAGAGAAAAAAATTACAATGAGCCCAAAATGATGAAAAAGGAATTAATAAGAAAAGGTATTCCTTCTCATTTTATATATGAAGATTTTCATGGAATTAATACTTTTCATTCTGTTTTAAGGGTTTATAAAATTTTTAATCAAAAAAGGTTTACAATTATATCTCAAAAATTTCACAATGAAAGAGCTATTTTTATTGGAAATTGTTTAGGATTAGATGTTGTTGGTTTTAATGCTCAAAGTCTTTCATTTGACAGTAAAATACAAATTAGAGAAATTTTTGCTAGAATTAAAGTTTTATGGGATATTTTTTTGATCTTTAAAAAATCAGGATATAAAAAATCAGGATAGATAAGATAAGTACTTTTTCAAAATTTCTGCATTTTTATATTTATGAGTATCTATCTCTAGCAAACAAGGACTATCTGATTTTTTCCAAAAAGAAGACAAACTATTTTTAAAAGTGTGTTGATTAGACACCTTTTCGTATTTCCAATTATACATTTCACATATTTTTTCTGCAGAAAAAATATGTTTTGTTTCAAAAAAATTTTCAATTTTTTTAGGGAATTTAATTTTTGAAATAAATCTAAAAATATTTCCACCTCTATTGTTAATGAGTATAATACGAAAACTTTTTGGAACATAATTATTCCATAATGCATTACTATCATAAAAAAAACTTATGTCTCCAATGATTAATGTGACAACTTTTTTGCTGCTTACTGCAGAACCTATAGCGGTTGAAACACATCCGTCTATTCCTGAGGTTCCACGATTACAATAAGATTGAACAGAACATTTTTTTTGATTTAAAAGTTCATAATATCTAATAATCATACTATTTCCTAATTGTAGAATTGAATTATTAGGAATAGCTTTAAATACAAAAAAAAGAACTTTTAAATCAGAAAAACTTTTTTCTTTTTTTAAAAAGAATTTATGTTTTTTGATTCTTTTTTTTCTTAATTTTTCCCACTTATATCTGTAATCTGAAGTAGATAGATTAGAATTTTTAAAAATTTTAAAAAATAATTCTGAAGTTATAGGCCAATAAGTAGTTAATTTATAATAAGTATCTGGGTAATTATCATAATTTTCTCCTATATGCCAATGATATATTGGAGGATATTTTCTCAAAAAAAACTTTATTTTTTTGGATATTATATTTATTCCAGTAGTTAATAGAATATGAGGTTTTAAACTTATCCACTCTTTAACATTCATATTAAAAATAAGTTGATCTATATTTGAGAAGAATAATTTACCGTATACATGAGATGTTGTTTCTGTCAAAATAACAATAGATGGATCTAAGCTTAATTCTCTCAAAATCTTTTCCATATTTTTTTCTGGATAATGTAGTCCTAATAAAATCATTTTTCTTTTATATTTTTTCCATATATATTGTTCTTTTTTATAAGATTTAGATGTTTCAATACAACAATTCCTTACAGGAATAGTTTTTATAATTTTAGGTTTGACCTGTAATTGATTTGTTGTTTTATAAAGTGGTTCTGAAAAAGGAATGTTAATATGTATAGGTTTATTTTTTAAAATGCATTTGTTTATAGATTCATTCATTAATTTTTCATTGTACCATATGCCTGATTGAGATTCATCTTCTGTTAGTTGAACAGATGTTTCTACATGTTTTTGAAAAATATTTTCCTGGTGAATTGATTGGCCTTCAAAAATATCTATAATTTCTTTCGGACGATCTGCAGTAACCAAAATTAGTGGAATTTTCTGATAAAAAGCTTCTGTGACTGCAGGATAATAGTTGACAACAGCAGATCCAGAAGTACAACTAATAACTACAGGTTTTCTGATTTGTTGTGCTATTCCTAAAGCAAAAAAACCTGCACAACGTTCATCTACAATGCTGTAAGTTTGAAAATCTTTATATTGTGTAAAATGGATGATAATAGGAGCATTTCGAGATCCTGGAGATATGATGATATTGAATATGGATTTTTTTTTTAAGATCTCACCTAAACTTTGCACAACTTTTTTATTTGAATACATTAAGATGATTTAAATTAATCCTCCATTTACATTGAATACAGAACCAGTAATATAATTAGATAAATCTGAAGCAAGAAATAAAGTGCAATTAGCTATATCTTGAGGAGTTCCTGGTCTTTTTAATGGGATATTCTTTATCCAATTTTCTTTTATTTTAGATCGAAAATGAGAATTCATTTTTGTAGTAATATATCCAGGAGCTATAGCATTACAACGAATATTTTTTTTTCCTAATTCTCTAGCTATCGATTTAGTGAATCCAATAATTCCTGCTTTAGATGCTGCATAATTGGATTGTCCAATATTTCCTGTTAATCCTATAACAGAACTCATATTAATAATACTTCCTTTTTTTTGTTTCATCATAGGATAAATGGCATATTTAGTTAAATTAAAAACAGAATAAAGATTGGTTTTTATCACATAATCCCAATCTTCTTTCGATATTTTAAGTAAAAAATTATCTTTGATGACTCCTGCATTATTTACTAATATATCTATGTTTCCGTATTTTTTTATTACTTTTTTTACTAAATCTTCTGAAGAATTCAAATCTGAAAGATCAATTTGATATGCTTCTACCGAATTTTTGAGTTCTAAAACCAATTTATTTGCTTCTTTTATTGAGGAAAAAAATGTAAAAATAACATTAGCTCCATGTTTTGCAAAAGTTTTTACAATAGATTTTCCTATATCTCCTGAACCTCCTGTAACTATAGCTATTTTTCCATTTAATAATTTCATACAATAATATGGTTATTTTTTTTGATTTTATTTATTAATTGAAAGATCAAATTTAATTGTTCTTCTATGCTTAGAAATGTATTATCTATTTCTATGGAATCTATGGATTTTTTGAGTGGAGAAATTTTTCTGGAAGTATCCATAATATCTCTATGAATAATATTTTTTTTGACTTCTTCATAAGAAACTTCTTCTCCTCTTTTTTTAAGATCTTGATATCTTCTGTAAGAACGAACTTCTATAGATCCTTTCATAAATATTTTTAATTCTGATTTAGGAAAAACAGAATGACCAATATCTCTTCCATCCATAACAATTCCTTTTTTTTCTCCAAAATTTTTCTGTATAAGAGTTAATTTTTCACGAATTTCGGGAATCTGAGCTATTAAGCTAACTTTTTTTGTAATTTTTAATGATCTGATCTCAGATTGTATGTTTTCTTCATTTAAAAAAATGTCTGTTCCATTGAGTTTTTTGTTCCATCTTAATTTAAAATTAATATCTCTTAAAACAGGCATAAAATTTTGTATATTCCACAAATCACTATTAAAAATTTTTTTTCTAATAGCTAATAAAGTTATGCCTCTATACATGGCTCCGGTGTCTATGTATTTATATTTCAATTTTTTAGAAATTTCTTTTGCCAAAGTACTTTTTCCAGATGAAGAATATCCATCTATAGCTATAATGATCTTATGATTCATATTTATATGACAGTAATTTATAGTAAAGTTTGACAGCTAAAAAATCTGTAGAAGATTCTTTTTCATTAGGTAAAAGTTCAACAATATCAAAGCCTATGATTTCTTTTTTTTCAAAAACTTTTTTAAAAAATTTCAAAGTTGTATACCAATCCAATCCGCCTGGTTCTGGAGTCCCAGTAGAAGGAGCTATACTAGGGTCAAAAACATCGATATCTATACTAATAAATACATATTTTGACATTTTTTGAATGGCTTTTTGCATCCATAAATCGTTTTTATAAATTTCATGCATATAAAAGACGTTTCCTTTTTGAAGAAATTTTTTTTCAAGTATATCCATGCTACGGATCCCTATTTGTATTAAAGGATATTTTTTAGAAGCTTCATGCATAGAACAAGCATGATTATACGGATTCCCTTTGTAAGCAGGACGTAAATCTATGTGTGCATCCATGTGAAGAATACTTAAATTTGGATATTTTTCTCCAAAAGCTCTAATGCTTCCTATTGATATAGAATGATCTCCTCCTATAAGAGTTACAAATTTTTCTTTAAGAAGGTATTTTTTTGTCACATTGTACACTTTTTGAACCATTTCTTTAGAGGAAATTGAATTGTTTGCAATAGGAGGAACAAGAAAAATTCCTCTTCTATATACTTCTGAATCAGTTTCAATATCATACAATTCTATATGTTCAGCTGCAGATAAAAAAGCTTTAGGTCCTTTTCTCGAACCTTTTTTCCATGTTTGAGTGGAATCATATGGAACAGGAATCAGTACCGTTTTAGATTTTTCAATAGTCGCATATTTTTTAGATATTCCTGCAAAAGTTTTTTTTTCATAAGAAATTTTCAATAACCTAATATTTTTAATATTTCTTCAGGACTCTGTGATTGACGAAATATTTTATATACCAAATTGTTTTTTTCATCATGATTTATTAATACATGAATAGGTTGTGGAATTAAACAATGATGGACGCCACCATATCCACTAATTGTATCTTGATAAGCTCCAGTATTGAAAAAACCGATATAAAGTGGAGCTTTTTCACGAAAACAAGGTAGATATATAGCGTTCATATGTTGTTCTGAGTTATAATAATCATCACTATCACATGTTAATCCTCCCAAAAAAACTCTTTCGTAACAATCATTCCAACGATTAATAGCCATCATAATAAATCTTCGACTGATCGCCCAAGTATCAGGAAGTGTAGTCATAAAAGAACTATCTATCATATTCCATTTTTCTCTGTCATTTTGACGTTTTTGACTAAGAATCTTATATAAAATTCCTCCACTTTCTCCTACCGTATAAGCGCCAAATTCCGTATATATATGTGGTTCTGAAACATTTTCTTCTTGACAAAATTTCTTTATTTGATAAACAATTTCATTAGCCATATATTCATAATCATAATTGAAAGACATAGATGTTTTAATCGGAAAACCACCTCCTATATTCAGGATATCTAATTCCGGTGCTATTTTTTTCAAACTAGCATAAATATGTAAACATTTAAAGAGTTCATTCCAATAATAAGCAGTATCTTTTATTCCTGTATTAATGAAAAAATGCAACATTTTTAATTCCACTTTAGGATTGTTTTTTATTTTGTTTAAATAAAAAACAATAATATCCTTATATCCTATTCCTAATCGAGATGTATAAAATTCAAATTTTGGTTCTTCTTCAGAAGCAATACGTATACCTAATTTAAAAGGATAATTGATAACTAAATTTAGTTTTTCTAATTCATTTGAATTATCTAATATAGGAATTGTATTATAAAAACCGTTATTTATCAATTCAGATATATTTTTAATATAATTTTTTGTTTTAAATCCATTGCATATTACTTCAATGTTTTTATTAGTTTTTCCTTTATAATAAAGATTTTTGACAATTTCTATATCATAAGCATATGAAGTTTCAATGCTAATATGATTTTTCAAAGCTTCTTCTAATATAAAAGAAAAATGAGAACTTTTCGTGCAATAACAGTAGGTATATTTGTTATTATATTGATTTGAACGAATAGCTTTTTCAAACCATCTTCTAGCTTTTTTTATGTTTTGAGATATTTTTGGTAAATATGTAAATTTTAATGGAGTTCCATATTTTTTGATCAGATCCATTAATGGAATTCCATGAAATTCTAGAAGATTATTTTTAATAGAAAATTCCTCAGTAGGAAAATCAAAAGTTTGATCGATAAGATCAGCATAACGAATTTTCATTTTAAAGTTAAATTTGATTTTCTTTGTTTTTTTTATACATCAAGAATTTTTTTAAAAAAACGTCTATTTTCCCATCCATGACGGATTGAATTTGTGTGGTTTCATAACCTGTTCTTAAATCTTTTACTAATTTGTAAGGATGCATAATATAATTACGAATTTGAGAACCCCATTCTATCTTTTTTTTTTCCGATTCTATTTTCTCTTTTTTTTCATTTTTTTTAATCATTTCTATCTCAAATAACCTAGATTTCAAAAGTTGTAAAGCTTTTTGTCTGTTTTGTATTTGAGAACGGGTTTCTGTATTTTCTATTGTAATTCCTGTTGGATGATGACGTAACCTAACTCCTGTTTCTACTTTATTTACATTTTGTCCTCCTGCTCCACTAGAACGAAAAGTCTCCCATTGAATATCAGAAATTTTAATATCTATATCTATATTGTCATCTATCATAGGGTAAACATAAACGGAAGAAAAAGAAGTATGACGTTTTGAATTGCTATCAAATGGGGATAGACGTATTAATCTATGGACTCCATTTTCTCCTTTTAAATATCCAAAAGCATAAATTCCATCGATTTCTAGAGTAACAGATTTGATTCCAGTAATGTCTCCAGATATGGAATTGATTTTCTTAACGGAATAATTGTGTCTTTCAGCCCACATAAAATACATTCTCATTAACATGGAAGTCCAATCACAACTTTCAGTTCCTCCTGCTCCAGAAGAAATTTGCAAAATAGCATTGAATGAATCTTCTTTTTCTGATAGAAGATTCTTAAATTCTATATTTGAAAGCAATTTTTTAGTTTTATGCAATTGAATTTCAAATTCCTTTTCTAAATTTTCTTCTTTAGAAAGAGAAAATATGATCTCTAATTCTTCTAAAGCATTTTTCAATTCCGTGAAATCATTGATGCATGTTTTTAGATAATGTATAGATTTTATAGAATCTTTGTATTTTTTATAATTCTTCCAAAAACTAGGATTTGATATTTTTTTTTGCTCTTTTTCAAAAAATGCTTTGATTTGATCAATTTTTAGAATATCATGAATTTTATGAATTCTTTCTGAAATAGATTCAACCTCTTCTTTTTTTATCATAGTACGAAAATAAATATTTTTCAAAAACTATGCTGATCATAAATTTTTTTTATATTACAATTCAGAATATAAGCAAACTGGAACAAAAAATTCATTATGAATTCTAATAAGTTTACTATAAAATCTCAAGAAGTAATACAGGAAGCACAACGGATTGCACGAAAGAATCATCAACAGTCTATTGAAAATGCACATATTTTGAAATCCATTTTCAAGATTGAGGAAAACATAATCCCTTTTCTTTTGAAAAAATTAAAAATAAATCATCAATTAATAATAACAGGATTAGACCGTATTATTTCTTCTTACCCAAAAATAATAAGTGGATCTTTCACTCAACATTTGAGTTCACATGTAACAAAAATGTTAAATATAGCGGAAAATTATGCCAAAACATTAAAAGATAAATTCATTTCTATAGAACATATTTTCTACGGAATTTTTATGAGTTTAGATCAAACCTCTCAAATTATTAAAGATCAAGGAGTAACAGAAGAAAAAATTAAAGAAATAATTGAAAGTATTAGAAAAAAAAGCGGAAATGTGATTTCTACTACACCTGAAAATACCTATAATGCTTTGGAAAAATACGCAAAAAATCTTAATGAATGGGCTTATAAAGGGAAATTAGATCCCGTTATTGGACGTGATGAAGAAATACGCAGAGTTTTGCAAATATTGTCTAGAAGAACAAAAAATAATCCAATTTTGATTGGTGAGCCAGGAGTGGGAAAGACAGCTATTGCTGAAGGATTAGCTCATCGTATCATTAGTGGAGACATTCCGGATAACTTAAGAAATAAACAAGTTTTTTCTTTAGATATGGCTTCTTTAATTGCAGGAGCAAAATATAAAGGAGAGTTTGAAGAACGGCTCAAAGCTGTCGTCAAAGAAGTCACATCTTCAGATGGAGAAATTATTTTGTTTATTGATGAGATCCATACCTTGGTTGGTGCAGGAGGAGGAGAGGGTTCTATGGATGCAGCAAATATTTTAAAACCAGCATTAGCAAGAGGAGAGCTTAGGGCTATAGGAGCTACAACTTTAAATGAATATCAAAAATATTTTAGAGTAGATAAAGCTTTAGAAAGAAGATTTCAACAAGTCTACGTTGATGAACCTTCTGTTACTGACGCTGTATCTATATTGCGTGGAATTAAAGAAAAATATGAAAGCCATCATAAAGTAAGAATTAAAGATGAGTCTATTATAGCAGCTGTAGAGTTGTCAAAACGTTATATTAATGAACGTTTTTTGCCTGACAAAGCTATAGATCTTGTAGACGAAGCTGCTTCAAAGTTAAGAATGGAAATTAATTCAAAACCAGAAGAATTAGATGCATTGCACAGAAAAATCATGCATATGGAAATACAAATGGAAGCTTTGAAAAGAGAAAATGATGAAAAACAGTTGATTCCTTTAAAAAAGGAACTGTCTAAATTAAATGAAAAAAAAATGCAACTACAAGCTCAATGGCAAAGTGAAAAAGATTTAGTTGAAGGAATACAAAAAGCTAAAGATAAAATAGAAAATTATAGATTTGAAGCAGAACAAGCCGAAAGATCAGGAGATTACGGTAAAGTGGCAGAATTAAGATATGGAAAGATAAAAGAAGAAGAAAATAAAGTAAAAGCATTTGAAGATGAATTCAAAAAACAGAAAGATAAAGGGAAAAAAATGATACAAGAAGAAGTCTCCAGAGAAGAGATAGCTCAAATAATATCCAAATGGACTGGGATTCCAGTTACTAAAATGTTGCAAAGTGAAAGAGAAAAATTATTATTTTTGGAGAAAGAATTACACAGAAGAGTGATCGGACAAAATGAGGCAATTCAATCTGTAGCAGATGCGATACGACGTTCTAGAGCTGGATTACAAGATGAAAAAAGACCTATAGGATCTTTTCTTTTTATGGGTAGTACAGGAGTAGGAAAAACAGAACTTGCTAAAACATTGGCAGAGTATCTGTTTGATGATGAAAACAATATGGTTCGTATAGATATGAGCGAATATCAAGAACGTCATTCTGTCAGCAGACTGATAGGAGCTCCACCTGGATATATAGGTTATGATGAAAGTGGACAATTAACAGAAGCTATACGAAGACGTCCTTATAGTGTTATTTTATTAGACGAAATAGAAAAAGCACATTCAGATGTTTTTAATATTCTCTTACAGGTTTTGGATGATGGAAGATTGACAGATAATAAAGGAAGAACAGTTAATTTCACAAATACCATTATCATTATGACTTCCAATATAGGAGCGGATATCATTCAGGAAAATTTAGATCAAGAAATATCTTCTAATCGAATGGAAGCTACAAAAAAAGCTTTGATAGATTTGTTAAAAAATATTGTAAAACCTGAATTTATTAATCGTATTGATGAAATTATTTTGTTTAAACCTCTTTCTAGAAAAGAAATTAAAGGGATTGTTAAATTGCAAATGAAAAAATTAGGTGATTTATTATTAAATAAAAAGAATATTCGTATAGAATCTACTCATGAAGCTATAGAATATTTATCAGAAAAAGGATACGATCCTCATTTTGGAGCTAGACCTTTAAAAAGAGTTATACAACATGACATTTTAAATAATCTTTCCAAAGAAATTATTGGAGGAAATATACAGAAAAATCATAAAATATTGATAGACTTTTTCAAAGAACAAGGAATTGTATTTCGTCAGTCAGAAAAATTAGAAAATGTGAATATTCAATAATGAAGAATAGTGATTCATAAATCTGGTTTTGTTAATATTATAGGATTTCCTAATACCGGAAAGTCTACCTTAATGAATTCTTTAGTAGGAGAAAGGCTTTCCATAATAACATATAAACCACAAACTACTCGTCATAGAATATTGGGAATTATTAATGAATCTAATTTTCAGATTATATTTTCTGATACTCCAGGAATAATTAATCCTCTTTACCCTATGCAAAAAATTATGATGCAATATGTGGAAAAATCATTGGAAGATGCAGATATTATTTTGTTAATAACAGAAATTGGGAAACTAGAATATCTTCCAATATTCAATGAACTTAAAAAAAAAAATGTACCCATTATTATATTAATTAATAAAATAGATAAAATAGGAATAAAATGTAGAGAGAATATATTATATCATGGAATTGATTATTGGCATAAATTATTTCCTAATTCAGAAATATTACCAATATCTGCATTAAAAAAAACGAATCAAGATCTTTTAATGAACAAAATTATAGCCTTATTATCTGAACATCCTCCTTATTATCCCAAAGAATTTTTAAGTAACAGATCTAAACGTTTTTTTGTAAATGAAATAATTAGAGAGAAAATATTTTTTCTATACAAAAAAGAAATCCCTTACTCCGTAGAAATAAATACAGTGCTTTTTAAAAAAGAAAAAACTTTCATAGATATATTATCTTATATCTATGTAGAACGAAGCTCTCAAAAAGGAATTTTAATCGGAAATAGAGGAGAAACTCTTAAAAAATTGAAATTTTTTTCTATAAGAAGCATAGAGTCTTTTTTGAGAAAAAAAATCAAATTAAAGCTTCATGTGAAAATTTGTCCAAATTGGCGATATGACTATAAAAAATTGAAATTTTTTGGATACTGAATTTATTTAATTTTTATGATGAAAAATTCTTTTTTTCCAAATTGGAGTAAAATGTACTTTTCTCCTATAATATTATTTTTTTGTAGCAATATATTTTCTTTTGTTAAAATTTTATTTAAATAAATTGAATTTGCTTTTAGAGCTCGACTAGCTTCACTTTTAGAATAAAAAAAGCCACTTTTCTTTAAAAGATCTAATAAAAAAATTCCTTTTTCAAATTCTTCACAAGAGAGTTCCATATGTGGAATGTGATTGTATATAGAAATGAGTGTTTCTTCATTTAAAAATTGTAAAGTTTCATTATTTTTATCAAATAATATATGTGTGATTTTTATGATTTTTTCGGAAATTTCATTCCCATGAACCCATTTAGTGATTTCATGAGCTAATTTTTTTTGTAAAAATCTTTTATTTGGATTTTTTCTGTGTTGACCAATTAATTGATCGATTTCCTTCTTAGAAAAAAAAGTATATATTTTTATATATTTTTCAATTTCAAAATCAGAAATGTTGATCCAAAACTGATAGAATTTGTATGGAGAAGTTTTTTTTTTATCTAACCATATATTTTCTCCTTTTTCACTTTTTCCAAATTTTATTCCATTCGCTTTTGTTATTAAAGGAAAAGTAACTCCATATGCTTTTTTACCTGTTTTTTTTCTGATCAGTTCTATGCCTGTTGTGATATTTCCCCATTGATCAGATCCACCTATTTGTAACAGACAATTTTTCATTTGATTTAAATATAAAAAATCGTATCCCTGTATCAGGGAATAAGAAAATTCAGTGAAGGAAATTCCGTTTTTTTCATCATTAATTCTTTTCTTCACAGAATCTTTAGAGATCATATAGTTTACAGTAAAATATTTTCCAATATCACGAATAAATTCTAAAAAAGAAACATTTTGAATCCAATCTAAATTATTTAATAATTCTGTTTTTTCTGAGTGAAACTTCAAAAGTTTTAAGATTTGATTTCTTATAGATTCTGTATTTTTTCGTAAAATTTCTTGACTAAGAAAAATCCTGTTATCTTTTCTTCCAGAAGGATCTCCTATAAAACCAGTTGCTCCTCCAATCAATACTAAGGATTTATGTCCCATTTTTTGAAAATGAATGAGAATAATAAGAGGAAGCAAACTACCTAAGTGAAGAGAATCAGATGTAGGGTCAAAGCCGATGTACATCGTGGTAGGTTTTTTTAATTGATTTTCTATGCCAGAAACTTTATTTTTTATTAAACCTCTCCATGAGAGTTCATCAATAATATTTTGTTGCATGTATTAAAAGTGATATTTAATGAGAAAAAAGATTATAGGATACAATTTTTTCACTTTCTTTTTTAGTTTAATACACGTCATTTTCAGTGCCTTTTTTTTTAGAATAGATTTTCTTGTCATATTAAGAATATATATTTTTTTGTTGCCTTTCAGCAGTTTTTTGTTTTTTCTTTGTTTGCTTGCAAGTATAAAAAAATATAAACTAACTGTTTATGTATTATGTAGTATAATTAAGTTATTTTTTGGTGTTTTTGTTTTTGTCTACTTAATGATTGAATATGATTATTTTTCTAATTCATTAAGAGCTTTTGCTAATTTTATTTTTTCATATTTTATGATTCTCTTTTTTAGAATTGTGTTTTTATTGATATAAATTGATATAAAAAAATTTATTTTTGTGGATTAGTTTTTATAAACTTTTCTTTTATAATGACTTCTACGGATTTATTCTCTATTTTAGAATTCAGCCAAGAAATAATATCTAAATATAGAAAGGTTCTCTTTTCATAAGGATGATCATAATATTTAATTAATTTATCTCTTAATTTTTTAAACTGACCTTTGATTTGATGTGGATATACATTTCCCAGATTTTTAAAAAAATAAATTATTTTTTTTTGCACGATATACCAATCATCCATTTGAATAAAAAATCTGTATGCGGACTGAATCTTTTGATCCATATTTTCATCTAATCCACTCTCATAACAAGCAATTAAATGTAGAAGCCTGGCAATACATTGTAAATCTTGTCGTAAATTTTTTTTTTTATTTTCCATGATTTTTGATAAATATAGAATGGCTTTTTCATGATCTCCACTTCCGAAATACAAACAAGCAATTTTGTAATAAAGAACCATAATATAATGAGAGTCTAAACGATTAGAGATTTTTTTGAAATCCATAAATAATGATGGAATAACTTTTTTCACCCCTTCTGAAAAACTTCCTTCCATATAATGTTTGTTAATACGATTAGTATATGTATACATAAAAATTAATATTCTGGTATTTCCATTGATAAGTATTTCTCCATTTTTGACTTCCTTTTCAAATTTTTTTAATACATTAGTAAACTTTGAGTAATGATTCAAATAAAACAAAGTATCTAATAAATAATGATATCCTTTCAAGTAACTGACAGGAGCTATTTTTTTTTCTTTTGTATGATTTTGAAACAATTCCACCCATTTATAAGATGATCTATAGCACATAATGAAATCCTGTCGGATATAATGATACCATACTTGAGCCTGATATAGAAACAATTTTTCGTAAAAACTAAGTTTATCAATATCAAATTTCGGAAGATTTGTACGAAAATATGTTTCTATAAATATTTTGTCCTTTTCATTTCTTACATATCCTACTTTTAAATATAAACCATACAATTCCAGAGAAAGACTAGATAAAGCATTATTACATTGTATTCTTTCAATTAATTCTTTAGATTCTGCTGATAGTTCTCCGGATCTAGAATAAAGACTTCTAGTTATATGCTGAGATTCTATCATTTTTTCAAACTCTACTAATTCTAAAAGAATAGTATTATGTTCATAACATCTAGCAATGACTTTCGCTTTTCCTAATAATTTCAAGCTTTGTATATATAAACCTTTATTATATAAAATTTTAGCAAAATCTAAATATTCACGTATTTGTATATCATGATTTTCTTCAGTGTGTTGCAACTTAAGACTAATTAAAATTTGTTTATATAAATTAGCTTTTACATTAGAAAGTTGCATTTTGCTTATAGGTGCATTTTTTAATATTTTTTTTTCATCATAAGAATTTATTTTGCTCATGATTTCAAAAAGTTTCATAAACTTGGCACATTTATTCCTTTTTATGCGACTAGCATAAAGTTTAAAATTTCTTTTTTCTGATTTTGATAAAGTTTGAATTAATAAAAGAAGATGATCTGATTTATTGTAGTTAGACATTGTAATTGTATAATAATATTTAGTTTGATAAATAGAAAAATATAAAATAATTTTATTAATTGGATATTGTAAGTATTAAAGTAATTCATTTCTATTTTTTTCTTGGAAAAAATAGTTTTGATATTATCAAATAATACCAATGGTATGGAAAAGAAAAGAATACAAATTTTTGACACAACTTTGCGAGATGGAGAGCAGGTTCCTGGATGCAAATTAAATACCAAAGAAAAAATAAAAATAGCTAAAAGATTAGAAGCTTTAGGAGTGGATGTTATTGAAGCTGGATTTCCCACTTCTAGTCCAGGAGATTATCAATCTGTTCAAGAAATCTGTAGATCAGTTTCAAAAACTGCAGTTTGTGCATTATCTAGAGCAGTAGAAAAAGATATAGAGATAGCAGGACAAGCGTTACAATATGCTAAAAGACCAAGAATTCATACAGGAATAGGAACTTCAAATTGTCATATACGTTATAAATTCAATAGCACCCCGGATAAAATTATAGAAAGAGCTATTCATGCAGTAAAATATGCAAAAAGGTTTGTAGAAGATGTTGAATTTTATGCGGAAGATGCGGGCCGTACAGAAAATGAATTCTTGGCAAAAGTCTGTGAAAATGTGATCAAATATGGAGCTACGGTTATTAATATCCCTGATACTACAGGTTTTTGTCTTCCAGAAGAATATGGAGATAAAATACGCTTTTTAAAAGAAAATGTTAAAGGAATTCATAAAATCAAGTTATCTACTCATTGTCACAATGATTTAGGATTGGCTACGGCTAATTCTTTATCTGGAATTATGAATGGAGCAGAACAAGTGGAATGTACTATTAATGGAATTGGAGAAAGAGCTGGAAATACTTCTTTGGAAGAAATAGTTATGATTATTAAACAAAATTCTCATTTGAATTTGTTTACTAATATAAATACAAAACTTATTTCTTCCACAAGTCATCTGGTGTCTGAATGTACAGGAATGAGAGTTCAAGCGAATAAAGCAATTGTGGGAATCAATGCATTTTCTCATTCATCAGGAATTCATCAAGATGGAGTCATAAAAAAAAGGGAAACTTATGAAAGTATTAATCCAGAAGATGTTGGAATAGATCAATCTTCAATAGTTCTAACAGCTAGAAGTGGAAGAGCAGCTTTGGCTTATCGTTGTAAAAAATTGGGTCATTTTTTGAATAAAAATTCTTTAGATTTAGTTTATTCTATTTTTTTAAAATATGCAGATGAAAAAAAAGAAATTACTGATAGGGAATTAAAAACTATATTGAAAAAAGCTAATTTGAATGCAAATAATAAAATATTGCATACTCCTAATAACAGAAGAATAAATGTTGTGTAAAAATGTCAAAATCATTATTTGATAAAATTTGGGAATCTCATATAGTTAAAGAATTAGAAGACGGTATATATGTTATTTATATTGATAGACATTATATACATGAAGTAACGAGCCCTCAAGCTTTTCTAGAATTAGAAAAAAGAAATTTTTCTGTTTTTAGACCTAAACAAATTATAGCAACTGCGGATCATAACGTTCCTACAATAAATCAACATTTACCTGTTTTAGATTCTTTGTCTAGAAAACAAATAAATTTGTTAACAGATAATTGCCAAAAATTTGGAATCACGTTATATCAACTAGGTCATAAAAATAATGGAATTGTTCATGTGATTGGTCCTGAATTAGGTTATACTTTACCTGGTATGACAATAGTTTGTGGAGACAGTCACACTTCTACACATGGTGCTTTTGGATGTATAGCTTTTGGAATTGGAACTAGTCAAGTAACCATGGTTATGGCTAGTCAATGTTTATTATTATCCAAACCTAAACAAATGAGAATTCAATTAAATGGAAATTTAAAGAGAGGAGTCACGCCAAAAGATGTTATCTTGTATCTTATTTCAAAATTGGGAGTAGATGCGGGAATCGGCCATTTTATAGAATACACTGGATCTGCTATTCAAAAAATGAGCATGGAAGGAAGAATGACTATTTGTAATATGAGTATTGAAATGGGAGCAAAAGGTGGATTAATTGCTCCAGATCAAATTACTTTTGATTACATTAAAGAATGTAAAGGTTTCAAAGAATCAAAAGGGAAGAAAATAATAGAATATTGGAGATCTCTAATAACAGATAAAAAAACAACATTTGATAAAGAGTATGTTTTCAATGTTGAAGAAATTGAGCCTATGATAACTTATGGAACAAATCCTGGTATGGCAATAAAAATTTCTGAGTCAATTCCAAAATTGGATACAGATCACAAATCTTTAAATTATATGGGGTTCTCTCCAGGAGAATCTTTAATAGGAAAAAGAATTGATTATATTTTTATAGGAAGTTGCACTAATTCTAGAATAGAAGATTTAAGATTAGTCGCTTCTATAGTAAAAGGAAAAAAGAAAGCTAGTCATGTTCGTGTAATGATAGTTCCTGGATCAAATCAGGTAGTCAAACAAGCTAAAGAAGAAGGATTAGATAGAATTTTTAAAAATTGTGGATTCGAATTTCGTCAACCAGGATGTTCTGCTTGTTTGGGGATGAATGAGGATAAAATTCCCTCAGGAGAATATTGTGTTTCTACATCTAATAGAAATTTTGAAGGAAGACAAGGCCCAGGAGCTAGGACTTTATTAGCAAGTCCTTTAACAGCTGCTGTTATAGCTATTGAAGGAAAAATTGTAGATGTAAATAAATATATTCATGAAAAAATTTACGATGTTAATTAGCCAAGCAATTCCATTACCTATAGAGGATATAGACACTGATCAGATTATTCCAGCTCGTTTTTTAAAAGAAATTAAACGTGAAGAATGTGGAAAAAATCTTTTTATAGATTGGCGTTATAGAAAAGATGAATCTTTAAATGAAGATTTTATATTAAATAATTCTAATTTTAGTGGAGAAATTCTTTTATCAGGAAGAAATTTTGGTTGTGGTTCTAGTAGAGAACATGCTGCATGGGCTATTTACGATTATGGATTTAGAGTTGTAATATCTAGTTTTTTTGCTGATATTTTTAGAGAAAATGCATTGAATAATGGGTTACTGACAATCGAACTCTCTGAATCTTTTCTTCAAAAATTGTTTTACATAATTGGGAAAAATCCGAAAGTTAAAATAAAAGTTGATTTAATCAATCAAAAGGTTACAATAATGGAAACAGGAGAATTTGATAAATTTTATATGCATCCATACAAAAAAAATTGTTTTTTGAATGGTTATGATGATATAGATTTTTTAGTTTCCATCAAAAAAAATGTAGAAAATTTTGAAAAAAATAGAAAAAACGTTCTATGAAAAAAAATATTTCTGTAATAGAAGGAGATGGAATAGGTCCTGAAATCATGAAACAAACAATAAAAGTTTTAAACTCTATAGCGAAAAAATATAATCATGATTTTCATTATCAGAAAACTCTAGCTGGATCTATGGCCATAGAAAAATTTGGAGATCCAATGCCAGAAGAAACTATAAATACTTGTTTAAAATCAGATGCTGTTTTATTTGGGTGTATAGGAGACGCTAAATATGATCATAATCTAAGAGGAAAAAGACCTGAGGATGGATTATTAAAATTAAGAAAAAGAATGAATTTATATTGCAATATTCGTCCTATAATGGTTTATTCAGAAGTCAATAAATCACCTATAAAAAAGGAATTATTGGATGGGGTTGATTTTATAATATACCGTGAATTGACAGGAGGAATTTATTTTGGAGAAAAAGGTCGTTCTAAAAATGGAGAAGAAGCTTATGATTATTGTTTTTATTCCAAAAAAGAAATTGAAAGAATTGGAGAAATGGCTTTTAAAGCGGCTCTTTACCGAAAAAAGAAAGTAACACTGGTGGATAAAGCAAATGTATTAGAAACTTCTAGATTATGGAGAGAAGTCATTCAAGAAATAGCATTGGATTATCCAGGAGTCAATCTGGATTTTTTGTACATAGATAATGCAGCTATGCAAATCATTATGAATCCCAAAAGATTTGATGTTATTCTAACAGATAACATGTTTGGAGATATTCTTTCAGATGAGTCTAGTGTGATTACAAGTTCTTTAGGTTTATTACCTTCAGCTTCTATAGGAAATCATAAATCTATGTTTGAACCTATACATGGATCTTACCCACAAGCGAAGGGAAAAAATATAGCGAATCCTTTGGGATGTATTCTTTCAGGGTCTATGATGTTAGAATATTTTGGAATGCATAAAGAAAAAAATCTTTTAGAAAAAGCCGTGAGAAAGTCTATTGAAGTGAAAGTCTGTACCCCAGATATTATCGAATCAGAGTTTTCTTCAACTACTGAAGAAGTAGGCAATTATATAGAAAGATATATTCAAAATCAATAAATTTTTTCTATAATTGGTATTTTTGGATCTAATATTTCTGAGATCCTTTTAATAAGAAATGGAAGAAAATTTTTTCTGTAATCTTCATACGTAATATTTCTTTTTTTTTGATGAAAAAAATTTATAGGAATTGGCAAGATTTCTCCGTTTTTTTCAGGAGAAAGAATTTCTACTATGGTGGGTGACTTTTTTTCAAAAAAGATAGGAGATTTAAACCACAAATAAACATAAATAAGTAATTGCATAGTATTTGCATAATTTGGATCTTGAAAAATATTTTTGATATTTTTTAGAGAAACATTCATTTCTTTAATTTTGGAAAATCCTATCTTGTAATCAAGAATACGAGGTATCCCATCGTATTCATCGATACGATCTATGATTCCATGTAAATTCACTTTTTTTGATCCTACATTTAATATTGTAGAAACTTTACATTCTATTTCTTTCACAAAAATTTTGTGTCCATTTTGAATGCATTTTTCATCCCATGAAATAAAATTTTCTATATAAGTTTTTATTATACAATAAAACAACATATTTTTTCCTTCAATAGTTTTTTGTTTTCCTAAAAGAACTTTTTTAACAATAGATTCAGAAATTTTTTTCATATCATGAATACGATTAATAGTTATAAAATTTTCTATTATAGGAGAATATAAAATTTTTAATATCTGGTGAATGACTTGTCCTACTTTCTTCTTAAAGGAAGTTTCTTCTGGATCATCTAAACGAAGTATTTTTTTATAGTAGAATAAAAGAGGATTGTAATTATATAAATGAATAGAAGAAGGAGATAGCCCTTGAGCAATTAATTCATGCAAACGATGAATGATAGATTTTGTTTTTTCAATTACAATGGGAACTTTGAGTAAGTTGATAGAAATAAATGGATTGTTTATTTTTTCTGTTGATATTTTATAATTCATCTCCATTTGATGGATAAAACGACTTTTTTCTCCAGAGTTAATTTCATCTGGTTGATTTTTATATATTAAATATGTTTCTGTAGAAGATTGAAAAATTCTTATAAAATGATGAAAATAAATATCATTATTAAAATCTTTCATTTTTAATCTTTGACGCAGATCAAAAGGAATAAAAGAATAGTTTTTTTCATGATTTTTTGGAGGGATTATTCCTTCATTAAAAGAGGTTATGATCACCACATCGAAATTTTTAAAGAAAAGATCCATAAAACCTGTTATATATAATCCTCTTTTGTTTTTACGTATGTATCGTATACTTTTTGTATTCACAAATTGTTCATATATCTTAAATATGTCATTGATTCCGATCAATAAATTTTTCTTCTTTCTAACTATTGTTCTTAGTTTGTTTATATAAACTTCTAACTTAAAAAGAAATCTTAATTCTATAAAATGTTTATTCCTATTTGCAAAAAGCAGTTTTTTTAATTTTCTAATAAAACTAATAAGACTTAGAAGAATAATTTTTGTGTTATGAGTTGAAATTTGAAAAATAATCCATAAATCATTTTTTAGTAAATATTTTTTTATGAAATCTTCGGAAATCAAATCTGAATCATTTTCATTTTTCAATTTTTTTAATAAAGAATTTTTTTTTATAAAAAACTTCTGAATATATCCATCAGATAGAACTCTAATGACATCTTTCTTAGTAAATTTTTTGAATTTATCTTTTCTTAATAATAACTGAAATATGGAATAAAAAGTATAATAAATAGGAATATTTTTGAAGTAATAATCTATGTTTATAGACATGTTGATTCCTAATTTTTTTATAGAATGTAATAACGGAATTAATAAGCAGTTATCCCCTGGTATTATGAGTATATTGCAGGGTTTTTTTCCTTTTTTAATCAATTTGTATACTATATTTTCTACAGTCTTTACTTGTTCTATTTCTTTTGAAACTTCAATCACTTTTAAATTATTAAATTTTTTATGTGTTTTAGAAGTTGTATTTTGATTATGAATTTTAGATTCAAAAATATTTTTTTTGATTTTCTTTTCATATAAGTGATAGACTGAGCCATGACTATATTGAATGATTTTTTGAACAAAAATTTTTTCACATTTATTCAATATAAAATCTATAAACAACAAAATTTTTGTACTTGAATTTTCAGATAAAAAAAAATCAAAACGAGAAAGAGCTATTTTGAAAAGCATCCCTTGATAAGTGATTCCTTTTTTTAAAAGTTGAGATTGCAGAATATAATAATATTCATGAATTTTTTCCCAAAAAAGAAATTTTTCTTGTTCTAAAATATTCAAATTCCACTTTTTTATTTTTTCTGTAGAAATAATAGAAGAAAAAAAGCCTTCCACATCAATCATATTGATGTCTATATTTTGAAAATCGTTTAATATTTTAGGTCCCCAATTAAAAAAACTATTGAAATTTTTCTCTAAAAAATCATCTTTTAATAGAGAAAAGAAATAGAGAAGAATAGAATGATTATCTAAAATTTGTAATCCAGAAATTTTTTCGAAAAATTTTTCGATTGTAAAAAATTCAGTCTCTGGGCTAAATTTTGATTTATATTTATTTTTTATATATTCTATGATAGAATATCCTTTTGATATTAATATGTATTTCTGATTCAAATCCGTTTTTTGTGACAATAATAGGTCTTGAATAATTTGATCAATTTTTTTTTTCACAAGAAAAAAATTTTTTAATATTTACTTCATCTTTTCTAATTTGTTCTTTTAATTCTTGAAGTGTGTTAAACTTTTTTTCTTCGCGAACCATATGAATTATTAAAATCTCTATTTTTTTACCATAAATATTTTCGAAAAAATCAAAAATATGTACTTCTATATTGATTTTTTGATTTTTTTGATTAACAGTAGGATTAACTCCTATATTTAACATTCCTTGGTAAATATTATCCAGATAATTAATTTTTACAGCATAAACTCCGTTTTTTGGTATTAATTTTTTTGAATTTACTTGTAGATTTGCAGTTGGAAAATCAATAGTTCTACCTATTCCTTTCCCTTTCATAACATTACCGGATAATGGATAAAAATATCCTAGGGCTTTGTTAGCCCATTGTATATTTCCTAATAAAAGAGATTCGCGAATATCAGTAGAACTAATTATTTTTTTGTTTAATTTGCAAGGTTCAACTTTATCAAGTTGAAATCCGTAAATATGAGAGAATTTTTTTAATTCTTCGTAAGAACCATCTCTGTTTTTTCCAAGATGAGAATCATATCCAGTAATAATTTGTTTGATTCTAAATTTAGAATGTAAGATTTTTTCGAAAAAGTTTTTTGTGCTTAATTTTGAGAAAATTGTGGTAAAAGGATGAATAATCAAATGTTTTACTCCTATTTTTTTCAAGTTATATATTCTTTCAGAAAGAGTGTTTAAATAGAAGAATCTTTTACCAGGATTCAATATTTCTTTTGGATGTGGATAAAAAGTAAGCAAAACGGGACAATACTTTTTTTCAGCTCTAAAAATTAGATTTTGAATCATTTTTTTATGTCCCATATGAACCCCATCAAAAACTCCAAGAGTCAATATACATGGAGAAAGAGAAGAAAATTCATCAATAAATGAATAAATTTTCAAAATTTTTATCTTTTTTCTCTTACATTTACAAATACAAAGATACTGAATTTATATTTTTATGATTTTTTAATCAAAAGGGATTGCATAATGCATAAAAAAAAGCTAAAGGGAATAATTACTCAAATTATAGGACCTGTAATTGATGTTTCTTTTCAAGAGAGTGAAACACTTCCTAAAATTTATGATGCGTTGGAAGTCAATTTATCCAAAAAAAACAAAATAGTTTTAGAAGTTCAACAACATATTGGAGATAAAAATGTTCGCTGCATTTCTATGGAAGTAACGGATGGATTGCAAAGAGGTCAAGAGGTTGATGGATTAGGGAAACCAATTAGCGTTCCTGTAGGTCAATCCATCAATGGTAGAGTTTTTAATGTTTTGGGAGATTGCATAGATGGATTAGGAGATGTAGATAGGTCTATAACTAGACCTATTCACAGTGAACCTCCAGCATTTAAAGACTTATCAACAGAAACAGAAATATTGTATACAGGAATTAAAGTCATAGATTTAATAGAACCTTATCCGAAAGGAGGGAAGATTGGTTTATTTGGTGGAGCAGGAGTAGGAAAAACTGTGTTAATACAAGAATTAATCAACAATGTAGCGAAAGGACATGGAGGAAGATCTGTTTTTGCAGGAGTAGGAGAAAGATCTAGGGAAGGAAATGATTTATTAAGAGAAATGTTAGAATCTGGAATTATAAAATATGGAGATTCTTTTATGAAATCCATGAAAAAAGGATATTGGGATCTTTCCAAAGTAGATAAAGAAGAACTTAAGGAATCTAAAGCTGCTTTTGTGTTTGGTCAAATGAATGAGCCTCCCGGAGCTAGAGCTAGAGTAGCTTTATCTGGATTAACATTAGCTGAATATTATAGAGATCAATATGTAGAAGGAAAAGGAGGACAAGATGTTTTGTTTTTTATAGACAATATATTTAGATTTACTCAAGCAGGATCAGAAGTTTCTGCCTTATTAGGAAGGATCCCTTCATCTGTAGGATATCAGCCAACTTTATCATCAGAAATGGGTTCTATGCAGGAAAGAATAACTTCAACGAAAAAAGGATCTATCACTTCAGTGCAAGCTGTTTATGTTCCTGCTGATGATTTAACAGATCCTGCTCCTGCTATTACATTTTCTCATTTGGATGCAACAACAGTTCTTTCCAGAAAAATAGCATCTTTAGGAATTTATCCTGCAGTAGATCCTTTGGATTCTACTTCTCGCATTTTGTCTCCGGATATAATAGACAAAGATCATTATAATTGTGCACAACGCGTTAAAGAAATTTTACAAAAATATAATTCTTTACAAGATATTATAGCTATTCTAGGAATAGAAGAATTAAGTGAAGAAGATAAATTAATAGTTTCCAGAGCTAGGCGTATTCAACGTTTTTTATCTCAACCATTTCATGTTGCAAAACAGTTTACAGGAATTGAAGGAGAATTCGTAAAAATTGAGGATACAATCAAAGGATTTAATATGATAATAGATGGGGAGTTGGATCACATTCCAGAAATAGCCTTTAATCTAAAAGGAACTATTGAACAAGTGATAGAAACTGTAAAAAAAATATAAATTATGAAAATCAAAATTATTGATTGTGATAATATATTGTATCAAGGAAATATAGTTTCCATTACAGCTCCTGGATTTTGTGGATCTTTTCAAGTATTAGAAAACCATGCTTATTTTATATCCATATTAAAAAATGGGATCATAAAATTAGAAGATGGAAAAAATAGAAAAAAAATAAAAATAAAAAGCGGCATTTTGCAAATAAAAAATAATTCAATCATTGTTATTTTATAACGATTTGGAAGTTCTGTAAGAACTAAGTTTCATATATTCTTTTCTATTTTTAAATATTTTTATAGCGCTAAAAATAGCTTCTTCAAAAGAATTTTCATTAGCAATTCCTTTTTTAGCTATATCATAGGCAACCCCGTGATCTGGAGAAGTTCGTATGTGAGAAAGACCTGCTGTAAAATTCACTCCGTGATTAAAAGTTAATGTTTTAAAAGGAATTAAACCTTGATCATGATACATGGCTAAAACAGCATCAAAATTACGATAGACTTGATTTCCAAAAAAACTGTCTGAAGAATAAGGTCCAAAAACCGTCCATCCTTGTTTTTGAAATAAACAATCAATAGCAGGTTTGATTTTTGTTTTTTCTTCATCTCCTATTAATCCATTATCACTTGAGTGAGGATTACATCCTAAAACAGCGATTTTTGGTTTTTCTATAGAAAAATCAATAATAAGGGATTGATGTAGAATTTTTATCGATTTTATTATTTTTTTTATGTTTAATTCCGAAGTGACTTTTTTTAAAGGCAAATGATTAGTTACTAAAGCTATTTTTAAAATATCATGAATCATTATCATTAGTGATTCTCCTTCCAAAACATTTTGTAAATATTCAGTATGTCCAAAAAATGAGAAACCTTTCAAATTCATATATTTTTTGTTGACTGGAGCTGTCACAAGTACGTCAATTTTTCCTTCTTTTAAAGCTTTTACAGCTTTTTTTAAAGATAAAATAGGATATTTACCTGAATCTGGATTATTGATTTTTATAGATTCAAATTTGATATCTTCTTTCCATATATTGAGTACATTGATTTTGTAATCAATGATTTCTTTAAAATTTTTTACTTCTCGGATATGATTGATCTCAAGATTTAAGATTTTCTTATAATAAGAACATAATTTAGTAGATCCAAATAATATTGGAGTAAAAAAATCTAAAAGTCTTTTTTTCCGACATACTTTTAAAAAAATTTCTATTCCTATTCCGTTAATATCACCTGTGGTAAATCCCACTCTAATTTTTTTTTTTCTATAATTCATTTAATATTTAATTTGATTAAAATTATCAATAATTATTATGTTTACTGGCATTGTAGAATGTACAACAAAAGTATATCAATTCAATCGTGATAAAAATAATCTTTGTATTACTTTCATTAATCCATTTTCAGATGAAATTAAAATAAATCAAAGCATTTGTCATAATGGAATATGTTTTACCATTATAGATATTAATGAAAAAACTTATTCAGTCATAGCTTCTGAAGAAACTTTGTTCTGCACTAACTTAAATTTTTTAAAAATTAAAGATGAAGTTAATTTAGAAAGAGGATTAATGATGTTTGAAAGATTAAATGGACACGTAGTACAAGGACATGTAGATACAACTGCTGAAATTATTCAAATAGAAAATAGAAATAATGGAAGTTGGCTATTTTTTTTTCGGGCTAAAAAAAAATTAAATCACACAGTTGTAGAAAAAGGATCTATTGCTATCAATGGAATAAGTCTTACTATTATAACATGTAATCACTATATATTTAGCGTTTCCATTATTCCTTATACTTATAAGAAAACAAATCTTCACCTTATGAAAGTAGGAGATGTTGTTAATGTGGAATTTGATATTTTGGGTAAATATGTTAGTAAATATCTTAGGAATTATGATGATATGTTTATTTCAAAATAGGTTCTCCAGATGAAATATTTTTGTCTGTATATTTTCTGTACATATCAAAATGGTTAATAAATTTTTGAGCAAGTATTTTGACTTGATTTTGATACATATTTTCATTTTTCCATGAATTTTTTGGATTTAATATATGAGAAGATATCCCTGGACAATATTTTGGGATCTTAAAATTAAAAATTGGATATTTTTCGTAAGGAACCTCTGATAAAAAACCATCTAAAACGCTTTTCACAATTTTTCGAGTATCATTTAATTTGATACGATATCCAGATGAATATCCTCCTGATATTAATCCTGTATTAACCATCCAAACATTTATTTCAGTATTATCTAATTTTTTCATTAGCATATTTGTGTATTGAACAGGATGCAAAGGCATGAATGGAGCACCAAAACAAGAAGAAAATGTAGCTTTTGGTTTAACTATATTTAATTCGGTTCCAGCTACTTTAGAAGTATATCCTAATAAAAAATAATAAGAAGATTGTGCTCTATTTAATTTAGCTATGGGAGGTAAAACCCCAAAAGCATCATATGTAAGAAAAAAAATGTTTTTGATATTAGAAGACAATAATTCTTTTTCAATATTATTTACAAAATAAATAGGATAGCTAATTCTCATATTTTGAGTAATAGAATCATCTAAAAAATCAACTTCTTTGGTTTTATTTTTTAAAATGACATTTTCTAACATAGCTCCTTTTTTTATAGCATGATAAATCATAGGTTCTTTTTCACTAGAAATACCTAATATTTTTGCATAACATCCTCCTTCGAAATTAAAAATGATGTTATCACAAGTCCATCCATGTTCATCATCTCCCACCAAATTTCTGTTAAGATCATTGGATATAGTCGTTTTTCCTGTTCCAGATAAGCCAAAAAAAAGGGCTGTATCTTTTTTGTGTTTTCCTACATTTGCAGCACAATGCATGGGAAATACATTTTTATATACAGGAAGTATGAAATTTAGGACAGAAAAAATAGATTTTTTTATTTCTCCTGTATATCCTGATCCTCCAATCAAAACTATTTTTTTAGAAAAATTTAATATAGAAAAATTTTTTCTTCGTGTTCCATCTTTCATGGGTTCAGCTTGAAATCCAGGCGCACAAAATAATAACCAATCTGGTAAAATTTGACCAATTTTTGGAAACCTTAGAAAAAGATTATGAATAAATAAATCGGACCATGGATATTCACTAATAGAACGAACATTAAACTGATAACGTTTATCAGAACAAAGATATCCATCTCTAATGTATAATGTTTTTCCAGATAAGTATCTAAGTACTTTTCGATATAAATGATCAAATTTTTCCGAATCAAAAGATAGATTGAATTTATCATCCCACCAAACTTTTTTTTCTGTAACACTGTCCTTTACAATAAATCTATCTTCAGGAGATCTTCCAGTGAATGAGCCAGTATTTATTGCTAAAACTCCTGATTTAGTTTCTACACCCATTCCTTTTTGAATTATTATGTTTTGTAATTCATAAGGATTTAACTGACAATTGTCATAAGAATTAAATATTCCGTAATTTTCTAGAGAAAAAGGCATTCTTCTGTTATTTTTGTATATTTCTGCATTAAGCAAATTTATATATGATTTACAAAAGTTTACTAATTTTGTACAAGAAAAAAAAAATTATGATCCTATGTCTGACATTGCATCCAGAGTCAATGCTCTTATTGTAGATAAATTAAGTGTAGATGAAAGTGAAATTGTTCCTACTGCTAGTTTCACTAATGATTTAGGAGCAGATTCCTTAGATATAGTAGAACTTATTATGGAATTTGAAAAAGAATTTAATATTAGTATATCTGATGAAAAAGCAGAAAAAATAACAACAGTAGGCGAAGCCATACAGGCTATAGAAGATCTTTTAATTGAGAAGAAAAATATTGATAAAAAATCTGATTAGCATTTTATGTATGGAGAAATTAAAAAAAGTAGTAGTTACTGGTATTGGTTCTATTAATCCGATAGGAAATAATGTAGAAGAATATTGGATTTCTCTTATTAACGGAAAAAGTGGATGTGCTCCTATCACTTATTTCAATACAAAAAAATACAAGACTAAATTTGCTTGTGAATTAAAAAATTATGATCCAAGTCTTTTTTTCAATAAAAAAGAAAGACGAAAATTAGATCCCTGTGCACAATATGGAATTGTTGCTTCTGAAGAAGCCATAAAAAATAGTGGCATTAATTTTTTCAAAGAAAAAAGAGAAAGAGTTGGAGTGATTTGGGCTTCAGGAATTGGAGGCCTTCTCAATTTAGAAGAATCTATTTCTGATTATGTAAATGGAGGAAGATATCCTAGATTTAGCCCATTTTTTATTCCTAAAATGCTCATAGATATCACTGCTGGTTTTATTTCTATGAATTATGGTCTTCATGGTCCAAATTACGCGACTGTATCTGCTTGTGCATCTTCTTCTAATGCAATTGCAGATGCTTATCATTTAATCTGTTTAGGAAAAGCAGATATAATGATTGCAGGTGGATCGGAAGCAGCTATTACCCAAAGTGGAGTAGGGGGGTTTAATGCCCTACATGCCTTGTCTACTAGAAATGAAGATTATCAAACAGCATCACGTCCTTTTGATGAAGATAGAGATGGTTTTGTATTAGGAGAGGGGGGCGGATGTCTTATACTTGAAGAATATAAACATGCTCAAGAAAGAGGAGCTAATATATATGCTGAAATAGGAGGAGTGGGAATGTCTGGAGATGCTTATCATATTACGGCACCTCATCCAGAAGGAAAAGGAATCGTTTTGGCTATGAAAACGGCTATTCAAGATGCAGGCATTAAATGTGAAGATGTTGATCATATTAATTCTCATGGAACTTCTACTCAATTGGGAGATCTTGCAGAAGTAAAAGCTATTCAAGAAGTCTTTAAAAAAAACATATATAATATAGATATTAATTCTACAAAATCTATGACAGGACATTTATTAGGTGCTGCAGGAGCAATAGAAGCAATAGCTTCTATACTTCCTTTAACAAAAGGAGTAATACCTCCAACTATAAATTTGTTTCATCTAGATAGGAATATAGATCAAAAAATTAATTTTATTCCAAATCAAGCTATAAAAAAAGAAGTAAAAATTAGTATATGTAATACTTTTGGTTTTGGAGGACACAATGTTTGTATTTTATTCAAAAAAATAAATGTTATCTAATACTATTTTTGAAAATTTTGAAAAAGATGAAGATTCTATTTTAGTCGGAAAATTAATAAAAATATTAGGATTTTGTCCAAAAAATACGAAATTTTTAAAGGAAGTATTCATTTATAGTTTTTCTACAAAAAGAAAAAATTCGAATCAAAATTATTCTGTTAATTTTCAAAGACTCGAATTTTTAGGAGATGCTGTGTTAAATTCTATTATATCACATTTTTTATGTGAAAAACTTCCTGATAAAAAAGAAGGAGAATTAACTCAAATACGATCTAAAATAGTATGCAGAAGAAATTTAAATGAAATTTCAAAAAAATTAACTCTTACAGATATTTTTTTTAATAAATCTGTTATATCTGATAACATATTGGGAAATACTCTTGAAGCTTTAATAGGATTTATTTATTTGGAAATAGGATATCAAGGTTGTAAAGATTTCGTACATCAAAAGATATTGCATGCTCATGTAAATATTTCTAAGTTACAAAATGAAATTTTTAGTTACAAAGTATGGATGATAGAATGGTCTCAAAAAAATAAATTTATAATAAATTTTAAAACTTTTAGAGAAAGAGAAAATAAAAACGTAATTACTTATTTATCTGAATTGACCGTATTAGAATGTGAAATTCAAACTGAAGGAAGAGGTCCTTCAAAAAAAAAATCTGAGGAGATGGCTGCAAAAGAAGCTTATTTTCTTGTTCTAAAACAATGTAGAAAAAATACTTAATAGTATGATTTATGCTGCTTAATAATAAAGAAAGAAAATATCCTCATATAAAAGAGGGGAAAGGACACCCTTTGATCTTGCTTCATGGTTTGATGGGAGGATTAAGCAATTTTAAAGCTCTTTTAGATTTTTTTCCAAAAAAAGGTTACAAAGTAATTATTCCTTCATTACCTCTTTATAAGATGCCATTATTTCTTACAAATATTTCTAGTTTATCTAAATATATTATCCAATTTTTAATGGAAATAGGAATTAAAAAAGCTACTTTAGTAGGAAATTCACTTGGAGGACATATTGCTTTAATTATAGCAAAAAAAAGAATAGATTTAGTCCATTCTGTAGTTCTTACGGGAAGTTCAGGATTGTTTGAAAAAGCTTTTGGAGATGCTTTTCCTAAAAGAGAAGATTATGAATATATCAGAAAAAAATCACAAGAAGTATTTTATGATCCTAAAATAGCTACTAAAGAATTAGTTGATGAAGTATTTCATATTGTCAATGATAAAAAAAAGGGAATTAAAACTTTATATATTGCTAAAAGTGCTATGAAATATAATATGTCTAAAGATTTATCTGTTATTCAACAACCTATTTGTTTGATTTGGGGAAAACAAGATCATGTTACTCCACCAGGAGTAGCGAAAGAATTTCATAGATTGTTACCTGATTCTGAATTACATTGGATAGATAAATGTGGACATGTTCCTATGATGGAACATCCTAAAAAATTTATAGAAATATTAGAAAAATGGCTTTCTAAATTTGATTTTAATCATGAAAATTTTTTCTGTAAAATTTAAAGGAAGTTCAAAAAAAGTAAACATGTTGATTCATGATTTTCCTGAATGTGCTTTTGTAGGACGTTCTAATGTTGGAAAATCTAGTTTAATAAATTGCATATCTGGAAGAAAAAAAATAGCTAAAGTTTCTTCTTATCCTGGAAGAACTCAATGTATCAATCATTTTTTAATCAATGATCAATGGTATTTGATCGATTTGCCGGGATATGGATTTTTTT
>NZ_CP059190.1:463521-571182 GCF_014251555.1 Blattabacterium cuenoti | reverse complement strand
AAAAAAAAACACAAAAATTAATTGTAGATTATATTTTTCATAGAAAAAATCTTATTTGTTTATTTCTATTAATAGATTGTAGATTTGTTATACAAAAAATAGATTTGGATTTCATGCAAAAATTAAACAATACAAAAACGAATTTTTGCATTATTTTTACAAAAATAGATAAATTGAATCATCAATTTATTGAAAAAAATATTTCTTTTTGTATAGAAAAAATTGAAAAAAACGGTTTAACTATGCCTATCTGGTTTAAAGTTTCCGCAAAGAAAAAAGATGGAAGAAATAACATCATTCAATATATCAAAAAAAAACTAAATGATTTTTATCAATCCTGTAAACAAAAACTGATTATTCCTAATTCATAAGATTTTAAACCGAATCCAAAAATTGTTCCTTTACATACGGGAGAAAGGAATGATTTTTTTCGAAAAGATTCTCTTAAATGAACATTGGAAATATGAATTTCTATAACCGGAGCTGAGATAGATTTGATTGCATCAGCAATTCCTATAGAAGTGTGAGTGTAGGCTCCTGCATTCAATACAATCCCATCCGATTGAAATCCTAAAGTATGTAAAAGATCTATAATTTTACCTTCACTATTGTTTTGATAATAAAGAATTTCTATATTAGAAAAAAGTTTTTTTTTCCTTATTTTATTGAGATAATCTAAAAAATTTTCAGTTCCGTATAATTCTGGTTCTCGTTTTCCTAAAAGATTTAAATTAGGACCATTGATGATGGTTATCTTTTTCATTTTATTATATTTTTTACTTCTTTTTGATTTAAAAAACACCAATTTCCTATCTTAATATTTTTCTTGGATAATCCCCCAAAACTGACTCTATCCAATTGAATTACTTGATAATCTAATTTTTTAAAAATTCGTTTGATAATTCTATTCCATCCTATATATAATCCTATTTTGACTTGATGTTTTGAATGACTTTTATTTACAAAAATCACTTTTACTTTTCCTTCTTTTAAATATATTTTTCCTTTTCTAATTTTATCTAAATCTTCATTCTTAATTTCCTTGTTTAAGGATACATGATATATCTTTTTGACATGATATTTTGGATGGGTTAGTTTTTCAGCTAAAATTCCATCATTTGTGAGTAGCAATACTCCTGTAGTCGAATAATCTAATCTCCCTACGGGAAAAATTCTGTATTCAGAAAAATTTGGAATTAAATTCATTACTGTTTTTCTGTTAAATGGATCCTTTGTTGTAGTGATAAATCCTCTGGGTTTGTTAAGTAATATATAAATTTTATTTTGAATTTTAATTTTTGATCCATGAAATGTGACAAGATCATTCGTATGAATGATAGTTCCTAATTTGCAAATAGGTTTTCCATTAACTTCTATAGCCCCAGATTGAATAAGTTCATCGGCATTTCTTCTGGAAGAAATTCCTGCATTAGATAAGTAATGATTTAGTCTAATTTTATTATTATTATGCATAAAAAAATTAAAAACGAAAGAGGACTTCCATAGTATATTTTTCCAATTTTTTTCTCGAAAGGTCATAATTTGGAGTAAAACCCAAAATAAATCCTCCTCCTCCAGAACCACACAATTTTAAATAATGAATATTATTAAATATTCCTTCTTCCCATATTTTACAGAAATTTTTTGGAATCATGGGACGAAAATGATGAAGAACCCAGGTAGAAAGTTTCTTAACATGTTTTAATAAAATTTTAAAATCTTCTTTTAAAAAAGCTTCAATACATTTTTCATTGTATTTTATAAATTCTTCTTTTAGAATTTTCTTGAATTTATCGTGTTTTAATTTTTCTAAAAAAAATTTGATCATAGAAGAAGTTTTGCTGGGAATCCCAGAATTTAATAAGAAAATAGCTCCTTCTCCTTTGTTTTTTTTGGGAAGTCCGATAGTGGATATATCTGTTTTTGAACGAATGAGTAGAGGGTGGTTTAGATAGCAAATCAAAGGATCTATTCCGGAGCTTTTTCCATGAAAAAAAGATTCCATTTGACTAAATATTTTTTTCAAAACTATTATATTTTCATTTTTTAAACACTTTTTGAATTTATTTTTTGCATATTTGTCATAAATGGCTGCAACTAATGCTCCGGAACTTCCTATTCCATACCCCTGAGGTATATTTGAATGAAAAGATAATCCCCTTTGTATATCTTTACGCAATTTTTTTAGATCTAATTTTGTTAAAATTTGTTTTTTTTTTCAGATAAGAAATTATAATATTTTTTAATTTCATGATTAGAACATAAAATATCTTTATTAAGTTCAGAATGGAATTTTAAAGTTCCTTTATAAAAATCATGAGGGATAGAAAGTCCACTAGAATTTTCTAGAATTCCATATTCCCCAAATAACAACACTTTTGCAGGAAATAAAGATTCTTTCATATTCTTTTTTCCTTTTTTAGGAGACAAATTTAATAAAAACTGAATTAATTTTTTTTAAATATTTAATTTCGTAATTTCCCTTTAGTTTTTTAAGAAAAAAATTAAAATGAAAATAGCCGTATATGGACAGAAATTTGGAGAAAAAAATATACCATGTTTAAATCAGTTCATAGGCTATGCATGTAGTCATTCAATAGAAATTCATATTGAAAAATCATTTTTTGATGTTTTGTCCTCTTTTGAAGAATTTAAAAATTTAGATTTTCCTGTATTTTCTCATTATAAAGAATTAACTAAGGATTTTAGTTTAATGTTTGCTTTTGGAGGAGATGGAACTATTTTATCTGCTATCACATTGATCAGAGATTCTGGGATCCCTATAGTTGGAGTCAATACAGGAAATCTAGGATTTTTGGCCACTTTCAATAAAGATGTATTTATTCAAAAAATAGATCAAATTTTCAATAAAAAACTTCATCTAATGCCTAGAAGTTTATTGTGGTTGGAAACTTCAATAACTGATCGTCATCCGTTTTTTAATTTTGCACTAAATGAAATTGTTATTCTTCGCAAGGAAACAGTTTCTATGATTACCATAGATGCTTATATTGATAATGAATTTTTGACTTCTTATTGGGCGGATGGATTGATTATTTCTACTCCAACTGGATCAACTGGATATTCTTTGAGTTGTGGAGGCCCTATTATTAGTCCTGATAATAAGAATTTTGTTCTTACACCTATATCTCCACATAATCTATTTTCACGTCCACTAATTATATCAGATCATCAAAAAGTTCATTTAAAAATACATAGTCGTGTTAAATCTTATTCTTTATCTATGGATACTAGGCTAACTTCTCTGAATAAGGAAAATGAATTGTATATCCAAAAAGCCCCTTTTTATATTTATCTTCTTCAAGAAGGAAAGAATACTTATTATAAAACATTGCGAGAAAAACTTTTATGGGGAATGGATCAAAGAAATTAAATATAAAAAATCTTTGTTTTTTATTTATATATATTTGTCAAAGATGTATTTATGATTTATTATGAAAAATTTATTAGAAAAAATAGATTATAATAATATTCCTCATCATGTAGCTATTATTATGGATGGAAATGGTCGTTGGGCCGAAAAAAAAGGAAAATTAAGAACATTTGGTCATGAAAAAGCAATCCAATCTGTAAGAGACACTATAAATGGATGTAAAGAATTGGGAATTCCTTATGTGACTTTATATGTTTTTTCTTCTGAAAATTGGAATAGGCCAAAGAAAGAAATAGATGATTTAATGCGTTTATTTCATACTAATTTAAAAATTCATCTAGAAGAAATTCATGAAAAAAATGTGAAAATTATTACAATAGGAGAAATTGAAAGATTTTCCGAAATTATTCAGAAAGAACTATTTTTTTTCATGAAAAAAACCAAATATAATACATCTGGAACTTTGATCCTAGCACTAAGTTATAGTGCTAGAAAAGAGATTTTAAGAGCAACAAAAAACATTGCTCAAAAAGTTTGCGATGGTTTATTTTCATTAAGAGATATAGACGATTCTTTTTTTCAAGATCATTTATACACTAAAGATTTACCAGATGTCGATTTAATCATCAGAACAAGCGGAGAACAACGTATTAGCAATTTTTTACTTTGGCAGTCTGCTTATGCGGAACTATATTTTACAAATATTTTGTGGCCTGATTTTCGAAAAAAAGATTTTTTTGAAGCCATCATCAATTATCAAAAAAGAAAACGTCGTTTTGGAAACGTTGAATAACTTTTTTCATTCATGAAAAAAAATATTTTTCTAAAAAGCATTTTTTATTTATTAATGATAATGCAAATACAACAAGGTTATTCTTTTATTCAAAAAGAGAATTTTAATTTTACAAAAAATGAAAATTCAAATTTAGTTGTGAAATCAGTCCATGTAATGGGAAAAACGAAATATGATAGTCATTTTATTTCCGATTTATCTGGTGTTTATTCTGGAGATTTAATTGATTCTTATGGAATGAAGATAGATAATGCCATCCAAAAATTGTGGAAAAGCAATCTCTTTAGAAACATATCTATTTACAAAAAAAATATATCTCAAAATGAAATAGATCTATTTTTTGAATTGGAAGATTTAATAGAAATTCATGAAGTTAAAGTTATAGGAATTAGAAAAGAACAATTTCCCAATATCAAGAGAATTAAATCTGGGGATAAAATTTCTGATGATTTGATTCAAACTATAAAAAACGATATTCAAGAGTATTACATAAAAAAAGGATATAATGAAATTAATATAAAAAATGAAATAATCAAAGAAAACAATAAAAATAAATTATATCTGTTTGTTGACAAAGGAAAAAAAATTGAAATAGAAAAAATATTCTTTGAGGGGAATCATGTCGTTAACAATAAAGAATTGATCAATCTAATGATCAAAACGAAAAAAAGTTTTTATATTCCAATCATAGAAAAATCTATTTATCTCTTCGTTCAAGAGAATATAAGAGAAGATTTAAAAAATATCGCAGAGAAGTATCAATCTATGGGATTTATTGACGTTCAAGTATTCTTAGATTCTGTTTGGAAAGAAGAATCTGGAAATTATAGAATAAAAATAAAAGTGATTGAGGGGGATAGATATTATTTAGGAAATGTAGATTTCTTAGGAAATAAGAAACTAAAAACAAACTATTTAAAAAAAATTTTCTTTTATAAAAAAGGAGATATTTATAACAAAATTGAAATCAAAAAAAATATTTTAAATGCTTCTTTCCCTTCCAGCATTCTATATACTTATTTAGATTTAGGCTATTTATTTGTTAATATAATTACGATAGAGAAGAGAGTAATAGACCATAAAATAGATTTGGAGATACAAATCAAAGAAAATCAACCTATATATATAAATAAAGTTGAAATATTAGGAAATTCAATAACTAAAGATCATGTAATTAGAAGAGAATTAAAAACTTTTCCAGGAGATTTGATTTCTCCTAAAAAAATGAAATACAGTTTATTAAATCTGGAAAATTTAAACCTTTTCGAAAAAGTATATTCTGAAATCAGGCCAAATCAAGAAAATAATTCTGTAGATATAGAATGGCATATTGTAGAAAAAAATACTAATGAATTTCAATTTCATGGAGGATTCGGAGGATTCGGAGGAAAAGATATGAAAAAGATTATTGGAAATTTTAAGTTAAACTTTGGAAACTTTTCTTTTAATAACTTTTTTAAATGGAAACTATGGAATCCTATTCCTCAAGGAGAGGGACAAAAATTAGTTATTTTTAGCCAATTGGGAAAAGATTTTACGTCTTATGGTTTTTCTTTCACAGAACCTTGGATAGAAAAAACAAATCCGACATCCTTGACTTTGAAAGGAAATTATTCAATAAAAAAAATAAATAATGAGGAAGATTTTTATTTTTTATCTCAAATATATAAGAATGCTAAAATAGAAGAAAAACAATTTTTAGAAAAAATAGGAACTTCTGTTAACTTAAATAAATTTTTAACTTTTTTAGATCCTTACTCAAAAATTTTAACATCTATTGATTACGATCAATTTATTTACAATATTAAAAAAATTGATTTGTATCACAAACGTAGGTTTCATAATCTTAGCTGTTTGATTTCATTACAAAGATTATCTACTGAACCTGATATCATATTTCCATTTAGAGGATCAAAAATACAATTGAATAGCATATTCACTCTTCCATATTCCATGATTTTAAAGGATAATGAGGAAAATAAAATGAAATGGATGGAGTATTATAAATTGAAAATAATTTTTTTTTGGTATAAAAAAATTATAAAAAACATAGCATTGAAAATAGGAGGGGAATTTGGATATCTAGGACAATATGATGATTCAAAAGAATTATTCCCATTTCAAAAATTTTATATAGGGGGAGTACAAAATAATTTATTTGGATCAAAATTAGAAGACAGAGACCATATTCCGTTAAGGGGGTATTCTTTTCCAAGAAATAATTTTAGATATCCAATTCCAAGTTATGGAGGAGTGATTTACAATAAACTTATTTTGGAAATGCGTTATTTAATTAAGGATTTTTCAAATTTGAAAATTTGGACTACTTTTTTTATGGAAGGAGGAAATGTCAGCGATTCTTATAAAAACTTTCATCCATTAACAATGAATAAATCTTTGGGATTTGGATTTCGTTTATTTTGGAATCCAATAGGATTTATAGGAGTAGATTTTGGATATCCTCTAGATAATATAGCACATGAAACTCAATCAAAATGGAGAACACATTTCATTATAGGAAAAGATTTGTAATTAACAAAATATAAAAATCATATGGGAAAAAATACAATTTTTTATTTTTTATTATTTTTCTTTTTATTTGGATATTCGTACTCTTATTCTAACTCTTATTCTAAAGAATGTAAACAAAAAATAGTTTGTCTTAATAGCATGGTTATTATAGAAAAAATGCCAGAATTTTCTACTGCTCAGAGAGAATTAGATAGAATTAGTAAAATACACGAAAATATATTAGATAAATTAGCAAAAGAATTTCACAAAAAAGCAGAAAAATTTCAAAAAAATAAAAACCCAATTCTTAAAAAAGAATTAGAAATTTTGCAAGCAAGAGCTCATGCATATCAAAAAACAGCAGCTGATGATTTAACCAAAAATCAAAATAAATTATTAAATCCTATATATAAGAGAATAGAAAAAGCGATTCATAAAGTAATAGAAAAAGATAAAAATATTATAAGAGTTGATGATTGTAGTCCTGGAAAAGGAGTTTTGGTTAATAAAGGAAAAGATATAACAGAGGAAGTTAAAAAAGAATTAGGAATATAAAAAAAAAGTGGTATCTCCCGGAATCGAACCGGGGACACAAGGATTTTCAGTCCTTTGCTCTACCTACTGAGCTAAGATACCAATCAAACAAAAGTACAATAATAAGTAATAAATCAAAAAGTTACATCATCATATTTTTTTTATTAGTTTTATTTATTTTTTCTTGTAAAAAAGAAGAATTTTTAATAAAAAAAAATAAAATAAAAATTCCTCAAAGAATTTTCATTAAAACAAGCATTTTATACAAAGAAAATGGTTTATTGAGAATTTTCATGTACTCACCTATAATCAAAGAATATACTTCTTACACCTTATTTCCAAATGGTTTTTTCTTATTTATTTATGAAAATAATGCCAATAAATATACTTATCTTAAAGCAGATTGGGTTAAATCAATTGGAAAAATAATTTATCATATTAAAGGAAATATTAGAATTATGAATTCTAATGGATACTTTATAAAAACTGAAGAAATTTTCTGGAATAGAAAACAGAAAAAAATATTTAATGAAAAGTATACAATGATATATAATTCAGATGGAACTATATTACATGCAATAAATGGAATAGAAGCTTCTGAAAATTTCAAAAAAATTAAATTAAAAAATATTAGTGGGACTTTACCTTTGATATAATATGATTTTTCATATTAGTATAATTTTTATTACTATACTTATATCTGCTTTTTTTTCTGGTATGGAAATGGCTTTAATTTCTTCTAGTCTATTTAAAATAGAATTAGAGAAGAAAAAAGGGTCGTTTCGTTCTAAAATTCTTTCTAAAAGTATTAGTAATCCTAAAAAATTTATAACTACAATGCTAATTGGGAATACCATATCTTTAGTCATATATGGGATTTATATGGGGAAATTATTTTTTTCTATTTTACCAAAAGAATTTTTGGATAATTCTTTATGGATAATTTTCTTAGAAACGGTTTTTTCCGCTACTGTTATTTTAATTATTGGAGAATTTATTCCTAAAATAATATTTAGTGTATATTCAAATGAATTATTGAGTTTATTTATTGTTCCCGTATATATTATATGTAAAATTTTTTCTCCTATTACTAACTCTGTTATTTGGATTTCTAATGTTTTTTTAAAAATTTTAGGAGAAAAAGAAAATGATAAAAAGAAAATTTTTGATAAAGAAGATTTAATTTATTTTTTATCAGAAAATATGGGAAATAATATTAAGGGAAAAGGGTTTGTTGAATCTGAAATTGAAATTTTTCATAAAGCTTTGGATTTTTCAGAAAAAAAAGCACGAGAGTGTATGGTACCTAGAAAAGAAATAGTTTCTTCTAATCTTACATTTTCATCTATGGATAATATTCGTAATCTTTTCACAGAAAGTGGATTATCTAAAATAGTGATTTATAAAAATAATATAGATAATATTATAGGATACATTCATTATTTAGAACTTTTGAAAAAACCAAAAAATATTGAGTCTGTAATTCGATCTGTAGAATTAGTTTATATTACCACACCTGTGAGAGAGATCATGGATCTTTTAATTAAAAAAAAGAGAAGTATAGCTATAGTTTTAGATGAGTATGGAGGAACGGCAGGGATGATAACTATAGAAGATATCTTAGAAGAATTTATTGGTGATATAAAAGATGAACATGATGAAAATATTTTATTAGATAAAAGATTAAATGATTATGAATTTTTATTTTCTGCACGTCTAGAAATCGATTTTATTAATGCAAAGTACGATTTAGATCTTCCAAAATCCGAAAAATATGAAACTTTAGGTGGCTTGATAGTAACTTATACAGGAAATATTCCTAAATATGGAGAAAAAATTGTCATCAATAAAAATTTTTTTATTGAAATTAAAAAAGTATCTAAGAATAAAATAGAAGAAGTTCTTCTTCAAAAAAAATCTTGATTTAAAATGAGTTTTTTAGAAAAAATCAGAAAAAATACATGGTTAATTTTCTTATTTATAGGAATTTCTTTAGTATTTTTTGTATTAGATCCTAATCTTTTGTTAAAATTTTTTTCTGAAAATTCTAATGTAATAGGAAAAGTAAATGGAGATAATATTTTTCTCAAAGAATATATTGATAATATTCAATTCTTGAAACGATTTCGTGAAGTAGAATCTGATTCCTCTTTGAAAAATGATGTTTGGAAATTGTTAATTAATGAAAAAGTGTTAACCCAACAAGCAGCTAAATTAGGAATACAAAGTACAAAAAAAGATTTTTGGAAAGCTATAGAAAAACAATCTATATATAGTAAAATTTCTGATTTTCAAGATGAAAAAGGAAATATGGATCTAGAAAAATTTAGATTATATTTAAAAAATTTAGATAAATTATCTAATAAAACTCCTCAGGTAGAAGAAGAAAAAAATATTTGGTCTTATGAAAAGAAGAATATTATAAAAAGAATTGTTGCAAAAAAATATGTAGAAATGTTGATGTATGGATTGAATACTTCTTTTGTAGAAGCTGAATTAAATTACAGAGATAAAAATTATTTTTCTATTATTGATTATGTTTTTATTCCTTATTCAGAGATAGAAAAAAAATATAGACCAATAAAAAATTATGAGATTTTGGATTACATTAAAAAAAACAAGTTTCTTTATAAAAAAGAAAATTTAAGAAATCTTAGTTTCGTTATTTTACGTTCTCATCCATCTTTGGATGATGAGAAAAATATGTATACTGAAATCAATAAGTTATTTAATAAATTGAAATCTTCTAATCATCATTCTATGATTGTTTCCAGTCAATCTGAAAGACCTTTTGATTCTAATTTTTATTTAAAAAAAAATCTTCCTCCTATTTTACAAGATTTTGTGGAAAAAAATAACAGGATTGGGAGCATGTTTGGACCTGTGAAAGAGAACAATATTTGTATTATGGCTAAATTAACTGGAAAAAAAATGGTATACAATTCTGTTTTATCCAGTCATATATTGATTTCGCATAAAGAAGCTATACGTTCTTCTAATCAAAGAACAAAAAAAGAAGCTGAAAATCTAGCTAAAAAAATATATCATCTTGTTAAAAAAAGTCCTTCTCAATTCGATTCTTTAGTAATGGAAAAATCTGATGATTTCATTAATGCAAAAAAAAGCAAAGGAAGCTTAGGATGGATGAAATACGAAGAACAAAATAAATTTGATATTTTTTCGTCAGAAAACAAAAAAGGAATAATAGTTTTTACTGAAACTAAATTTGGATACCATATTCTCAGAATAGACAATCAAAAAGATCTTCGTCCTGTGTATCAATTTGCTATAATCATAAAAACTCTTGTTCCATCAAAAAAAACGGAAGATCTGCTTCATAAAAATGTTGTTCAATTTGTGAAAGAAAATAAGAATTACAATTTGAATACATTTATTAATAATGCGAGAAAAAAAAGATACGAAACTGTATTTCTAGAAACAGTAAAAAATCATCAATGGAATATCCATGGATTAAATACTGAATTAGATAAAGAAATCATAAATTGGTCTTATGAAAAAAATAGAAAAGAAGGAGATCTTAAAATTTTTTGCACTTCAAACAGAGATTACATTATAGTGTTTTTATCTAAAATTCAAAAGGAAGAATATCCTATTGAAGAAATAAAAAATAATTTGATTCCTCTATTGAGGAATAGAAAAATCAGTCACGATTTATCTAAAAATAATTATAATGATTTGGAAAATATAGCTATTCATTTTTCTAAGAAAATCAATAAATCTTGTAAAATCAATTTTTATAATTCTATGATTGGTGAATACAAAGAGCCTAAAGTAGTAGGATATGCTTTTTCTTCAAAATTATACAAGACTTCTAAACCCATATTAGGGGAAAGAGGAGTCTTTTTTGTAAGACCATTAAAACGTTTTAATACATCTAGAAATCCTTCTTATTTTTCTTCTGAAGTAGAATTCTTAAATGCTTCTTTAAGGAGAAACATTTTAGAAAAATTAGGAGATGTATTGATTGAAAAATCTAGAGTTAAAGATTATAGAAAAAATATTTAACGTTTAACAGAATAAGGGGGTATATTTTTCTTTGTTTTTCTTTCTTTTTTAGAAGAAATAGAAGTTTGCTTTTTTTGATGATCCTGCATAAGAATTTCATTTTTTATTTTTTCTTTAGCATTTTTTAAATATCGTATACCTTCTCCTAAACCACGAGCTATGTCCGGTATTTTTTTTGGTCCAAATATGAGAATAGCTACCAAAATGATAAAAAAACTTTCTTCAATACTAATAAATAAAAAATTTGTCATTTTTCTATATTTTTTTTACAAAAATCGTATACTATGGATGAAGCTATGAATATAGAAGAATAAGTTCCAATGCTGACTCCAATAAATAAAGCCAACATAAAACCACGAAGGGATGTCCCTCCAAATAAAAAAATGATGGAAATTACTAATAAAGTGATTAATGAAGTATTTATAGTTCTTGTTAAAGAACTAGCAATACCTGTGTTAATAGTTTGTTTCATTGTTGAAAACATTGTCATTCTTGAAATTTTTCTAATTTGATCATAAACAATTACAGTATCATTAATGGAATAACCAATTATGGTTAATAACGATGCTATAAAAGATTGATCTATTTCTAGAATAGAAAAATTTCTATGAAAAAAAGAGAATATGCCAAGGACAATTACTGAATCATGAATTAAAGATACTACAGCACCTAATCCAAATTGCCATTTTTTGAATCTTATAAAGATGTATAAAAATATTCCTATTAAAGAAATAATAATTGATACAAAAGATTTATCTCTCATATCTTTAGCTATTAGAGGTTCCACTTTTTCGGAAGATAAAATTCCTAAAGGTTTATCTTTTTCTATATTTTTAAAATCCCTAAAACCAAAATGAACAGGAAAATAATTTTTTAAAGATATGAACATTTTTTGCAAAATTTCTTCGTCTACTTTATTATTCTCTTCCCATATTTTGTATTTAGTCACTATTTTCAATTGATTTTCATTTCCAAATGTCTTGACATTTGGAAATGAAGGCTTTCCTTTTTCTATGAATGTTTTTGATAAAATTTCAGAAATTTTTTCAGGGTTTATTTTTCGATCAAAAAGAATTACATAAGAACGGCCTCCAACGAAATCTAATCCAAGATTTAAGCCTTGAAAAATTATAGAATATACACTAACTATCAAAAGAACAGAAGAAATCATATAAGACCACTTTCTTTTAGACAAAAAATCCCATTGTCTGTTTTGAATTCTATGAAAAGCATTCATAAACAACATTATTTTATTACTAAAAGTAATCTTTTGATATTTTTTTAAATGCCATTCTAATAATAATCTTCCTAAACAAGTAGAAGTAAACACAGATGTTATGATTCCAATAATTAAAGTTGTGGAAAATCCTTGAATTGGTCCTGTTCCAAAATAGAATAAAATAACTCCACATAACAAAGTGGTAATTTGTCCATCTATAATTGAAGATAAAGCCCCTTGCAACGTATAACTATTATGAATAGATGTGAAAATAGAAATTTTATTTTTTATATTCTCCTTAATTTTTTCATAAATCAGAATGTTTGCATCCATAGACATGGCTAATGTTAGTATAATTCCTGCAATTCCAGGAAAAGTTAATACTGCGTTCATGGAAATAAGAATGCCAAAAATAAATATTATGTTGAAAATTAAAACTATATCAGAATACAATCCTGGAATCGAATAATAAAAAATCATCCAAAAGAATACAAAAAACAAGGCAATTAAAAAAGATTTTACTCCTTTTTGAATTGATTCTCTTCCCAAAGAAGGTCCTACCACATCAGTTTGAACAATGTCCACTGAAGTAGGAAGTTCTCCTGCATTCAATACATTAACTAAATCATTCGATTCTTGTATCGAAAAATGTCCAGATATTTGAGACATTCCATTTGGAATAACTGATTGAACTAAAGGAATTGCATAGACCAAATCATCAAGCACTATTGCTATATTTTTACCTATATTCTTTTCAGTAAATATTTTCCATTTTTTGGTTCCTTCTTGATTCATTTTTATGTTAACGGATATTTCATTAAAAGAACCAAAAGATTTATAGGCACGAGTCACAATATCTCCATTCAAGAATGTTGACTTTTCTTCATTATTTATTTTTACAGCAAATAATTGCAAAAAATTTTTATTTAAAATACTTTTAGCTCCCCACAAGAACTTTACATAACGCAAATTATATGGTAAAGCTTCCGTAGCTTCTATTGAATTTAAAAATTCAGAAATTACTTTCTGATGTTTTTTATGAACTAATCCAACTATGTTGGTTGACTTTAGGTTATAAATATTCAAAAGATCTATAAAAGATTTTTTTTTATTTAGTTTTCTATGAAAAAATTTATTTATTTCGTTAAAATATGGGAAAACTTCTTGAAAGTTATAAGTCTCAAAAAAATGCAGTTCTGCTTTTTTTTCTAAAATGTTTTTTATTCTATCTACATCTTTGATTCCAGATAATTCTATTAAAATTCGACTCGAATTTTTTATACGTTGTATATTTGGTTGTAGAACTCCAAATTGATCTATTCTAGATCTCAATATGTTTTGAATGGAAATAATAGATGATTCTATTCTTTTTCTAAGAAAAGTTTCTACTTCTACATTTGAACTGTTTGAATCGATTTTTTCTATATTGAGTCGATTTCCAAATAAATCGGGAGAAGATAAACTAATGTTTAGTTGATTAAAAAAATTGATAAAAAATGATAAATAATCTCCATTTTGATTTTCTTTTTTTTTCTTATCCGCATATTCTAATGCTTTTATAAAAAAAGGATTTTTAGAATTTTCAGAAAGTTTTTTCAATAAGTCTTTTTCAGATACATCTAAAATTATGCTAATTCCTCCTTTCAAATCTAAACCTAGATTTAGAGTTTTTTTATTATTTTTGAATACACTGGAATGTATATAATATAAACAAATTGCAGTCAATATTATGGTTGTAAAAATCGTAAAAAAGTTTCCTATACGCATTTTATTTTTCTAACGATTTGCAGATTCGCATAGTAAAAATATAAAAATTAGATGTGAAATTATTATTTCACTAACAGATTAAAAAATTTTATAATGACCTTTGGCTGTCAAGATTAAGAAAATTGAATGAATGTACTTAAAAAAAATTTTAGCTTATTCAAAATCAACATATTATGTAATTTTCTGCATTCTTTATTTTCAATTATATCCATCATCTCGATTTCATCTGTACTAAGTATTTTACTTGAATCTTCCAAAGACAAAAATAAAACAACATTTTTTAATTCTTTTAATAGTTATTTTGATTTTATCATCAAATATTTTCATGATTATATAAAAATATTATCAGATAAATACGGAAAAATAAATACTTTGGCTATATTTTGTGTTTTTATCATTCTTTTTTTTTTAATCAAAAATGTTTTTCGATATTTAGCAGAATATTTTTTAATCGGAATAAGAACTTCTATCGTTCGAAATATTCGAAATGATTTTCACAAAAAAATATTGTCTTTCCCCGTAATTTTTTTTTCCGATAAAAGAAACGGAGGTTTAATGTCTAAAATGATGTGAATGAAATCGAAATCTCTATTGTGAATTCTTTAGCTAATTTAATTAGTTATCCAATTATGGTTCTTTTTCATTTGCTTACTTTGTTTTTTTATGAATTATTAGCTAACTTTTTTCGCTTTTTTATTACATCCTTTAATGGGGCCTTTTATATGCATTATAGGGAATCGTTTGAAAAAAGACGCTATAGGGGCTCAAAATCAGTTAGTAAAATTATTTTCTTTTATAGAAAAAACTTTAAATTCAACGAAAATTATAAATATTTTCAATGCTGAAAATCAAATGCAAAAACGTTTCGAACAAGTATCTGAATGTCAAAAAATACTTTCTGCTCGCGTTAACAGAAAAACAGAAAAAAAGAATTAGCTTCTCCAACGATTGTAGAAATATTAAAAACAAAATGCGTATCAAATGAAAAAATCAGATCAAAATCTATTTTTCATTTTGAAAACGAAATCTTGTTTCATAATGTTACATTTACTTACAACAAAGCTGTTTTAATTCAAAATTTGAGTTTTTCTTTAAAAAAAGGAAAAACGATAGCTTTAGTAGGAAGATCTGGGAGTGGTAAATCAACTGTTGCTAATTTATTAGCAAACATTTATAATGTTATATCTGTAGAAATAATGATTCTGTTTTTAATAATATAGCATTGGGTGTAGAAAAAAAAATATCTATAAGTACTGTCGTAAAAGCAGCTAAAATTGCAAATGCTCATTGTTTTATAGAAAAACTTCCAAAAGGATATGAAACTATTATTGGATACAATGGATTATCTTTAGGACAAAAACAAAGAATTAGTATAGCTAGGGCTGTATTGAAAAATCCTCCAATCATGATTTTGGATGAAGCTACTTCTTCTATAGATGCAAAATCAGAGATTGAAGTTCAAAAAGCATTAAATAAAATGATTAAAAATAGAACGTCTCTCGTCATAGATCACCGATTGTCTTCTCCCATTATCCAAAATGCGGACTATATTATTGTGTTGGAAAAAGGAAAAATCATAGAACAAGGGAAACATAAAACTCTAATTTCAAAAAAAGGAACTTACAGGAATCTAATGAATAGACAAAGTTTTTGAATGAAAATGAATATTGTAAAATCTATTACAGAAATTTTTGATCATCCTGTTTTATCTATTACCATTATAGGAAACCTATTTTTAATAGAAAGTATTTTATCCATAGATAATGCAGCAATGTTAGCTTCTATGATTATGAATTTAAAAAAAGAAGATAGAAAAAAAGCTATAAAATATGGAATCATTGGTGCTTATTTTTTTAGAGGTTTATGCTTACTGTTTGCTTCTGTTTTAATAAAAATATGGTGGTTAAAACCATTAGGTGGTTTATATTTAATTTTTGTAGGATTAAATCATTTCTTAACAAGAAGAAATTTATTATCAAAAAATTCAAAAAATGTAAAAAAAAAAGATTCTTTTTGGAAAATTATTTTTTTCATAGAAATCATGGATTTATCTTTTTCTATTGATAATATTTTCGCTTCTGTTGCTCTGTCAGAAAACTTTCTATTAATTTTTTTAGGTGTATTTATAGGAATTTTGTCAATGAGATTGATTGCTCAATTTTTTATTCAATTAATGGAAAAGATTCCAGAATTAAAAAATTCTGCTTTTTTCATAATTATTGTTCTCGGAATCAAACTTATTCTTTCTTCTTTTAAAAATTATAGTTTTTTTCCACCCGAAGGAATATTTTCGTTATTCACTTTTTCAATATTCGTATTTCCCATTCTTTTTTCATGGGTAAAAAAAATCATAAATAAAAAAAAATTAAAATAAGATGGTAATAGGATCTTCTAAAAAGTTTCTAAGAGAATGAATATAGCTACTTCCTACAGCTCCATCTATAATTCTATGATCACAAGACAAAGTAATTTTCATTACACTTCCTATTTTTATTTTAGAATTTTTAATAATTGGCCGTTTCATAATAGATCCTACAGATAAAATGGAAGAGTTAGGAATATTAATAATGGAAGTAAAAGACTCTATTCCATACATCCCCAAATTAGAAACTGTAAAAGTGCTGTTTTCTATTTCTTCTGGTTGTATTTTTTTTGATTTTGAACGTAATACTTTATCTTTGATTTCTTTGGATATTTGTAATAGTGATTTTTGATCTGCATTTTTAATAACTGGTACTATTAATCCATCTTTGACTGCTACAGCTACTCCAATATGAATCTGTGAATGAAGTATAACTTCTTCTTCGTCCCAAGATATATTCATATCAGGATGTTTCTTCAAAGACAGAGCTACTGCTTTTATAATAATATCATTAAATGATATCTTTTCTTCCAAAGAAAGTTTATCATTTAAATTTTTCCTTAATTCAATTAATTTATCCACATTGATTTCATTAAATAAATAATAATGTGGAGCAGATAATTTAGAAAAAGTTAAATGCTTTGCTATTTTTCTTCTCATAGAAGAATGAGCTATTTTTTGATTCACTTCCTTTAATTTTGTTTTTTCATAGTATTCAATATCTCTTTTGACGATTCTTCCATCTTCTCCACTTCCCTTGATATCACTTATAGATACTCCCATCCTTTGAGCCATCTTTTTTGCCAAAGGAGAAATAAATATTCTATCCTGTTTATTTTTTTGATATTTCTTATCTTTTTTTTTGATTTCTTTTTCTTCTTTCTTTGATTTTGAAATGAGATGACTGATATCTTCTCCTTCATCTCCTATAATCGCTAAGATATCATTCACACGTGTTTTTTCCCCTTCTTTAACCCCAATAAAAAGTAAAAATCCACTGACATCTATTTCAAAATCTTGAGTAGCTTTATCTGTTTCTATTTCAGCTAGAATATCACCTTCCGAAACTTTATCTCCTATTTTTTTATTCCATTTGATTACAGTCCCCTCTTCCATTGTGTCACTTAATTGGGGCATAGATATTATTTCTGCCATTATTTTAAGGTATTTTTTTGATCATTACGAAGGTCTAACTTTATCTAAGAAAGGATAATTTGTTTCATTGTAAACAACATTATACATTTCTTCTAAAGAAGGAGGATCCGATTTTTCTGCAAACTCTACACAGGATTCTACTTCTTTTTTAACTTCATTTTCTATAGTGTTTAGATTTTCTATGGTTTCCCATTTATTTTGTATAATAATATTTTTTAACTTTAGAATGGGGTCTTTTTTTTTATATGAATAAACTTCTTCTTTACTGCGATATGACTCTGCATCTGACATAGAATGGCCTCTATATCTATATGTTTTAATCTCTAAAAAAGTAGCTCCTTCTCCTTTCCTTGCTCTTTCTATTGCAATAGAAGCTGCCTGTGCTATTTTTTCAGGATCCATTCCGTCTACAGGATGAGAAGGCATTCCGTATGATAAACCTATTTTATAAATCTCTTCCATGTTTGTACTTCTTTCTACAGATGTTCCCATAGCATATTTATTATTTTCACATATAAATACAACAGGTAGTTTCCATATCATAGCCATATTAAATGTTTCATGTAAAGATCCTTGTCTTACAGCTCCATCCCCCATAATAGTTAGAGTCACCGCGTCTCTATTAAAATACTTATCAGCAAAGGCAATTCCAGCACCTAATGGAATTTGTCCACCTACAATTCCATGTCCTCCATAAAAACGATGTTTTTTACTAAAAATATGCATAGACCCCCCCATTCCATGAGAAGTTCCTGTTTTTCTTCCTAAAAGTTCTGCCATAACTTCTTTTGGATCGACTCCCATAGATATGGGTAAAATATGACATCTATAGGCAGTTATAATTTTATCTTTAGACAGATCCATTGCATGAGTTAATCCTGCAGGAACTGCTTCTTGTCCATTATATAAATGTAAAAATCCTCTAATTTTTTGTTTCAAGTATAGTGAACGACATTTGTCCTCAAATTTTCTCCAAAAAGACATATTCTTAAACCACTTGATATAGGTTTCTGTGGTAATTTCTTTCATAAGAAAAAATTTTATGAGATTATCTATCGTATGCAAATTTAATCTTTAAGATCTAATCTACAAAGAATAATCAAATTAAATCAATAAGGCTTTCCAAGGATCCTTTTCTTGAGCCCTTAATGAGAATATAATCAATTTTTTGAAAGGAATGTTTTTTGAACCATTCAATGAATTTTTTTTTATTTATGAATTTTTTTATTTTTTGAGAAGTTTTTAGATTGGTATTAAAGAATATATCTCCAATCAAAAACGTTATATTTATATTGCTTTTTTCTATAAAAAAAATTATTTTTTCATGTTCATGATTAGAATAGAATCCTAATTCTAACATATCTCCCAATATAGCAATTTTATTTCCTTTCACATGATCATTAAAAAAGGTGAGAGCTTTTATCATACTAGTAGGATTGGCATTATAACAATCTATAATGATTTTGATATTTTTCTTATTCAAAATCTGAGAACGATGATTTTTTGGAATGTATTCTTCTACTGCTTTCTTTATTTTTTCTAAAGAAACTTTAAAGTATTTTCCAATGGATATAGCAGAAGCTATATTATATAAATTATAATTTCCTATTAGAGAAGAACTGATTCTCATATTTTCAATATCTAAAGTTGATTTTAGATTGTATCCCTCCCATAAGTATTTAATTTTTACATCTGATTTGTCCTTCTTTTTTCCAGAAAAAACGTATCTCTTCATTCCTATGCTTTTATTTAATTGGATAGGGTCATCTCCATTTACAAATACTACTTTTTTGTTTTTTTTTAAAAAATTATATAATTCAAGTTTTCCACGTATAATTCCTTCTATATTTTTGAATCCTTCTAAATGAGCTTTTCCAAAATTAGTTATATATCCATAATCTGGTTGAATGATAGAACACATTTTATCGATTTCTTTCTCATGGTTAGCTCCAATTTCCATAACGGAGATTTGTGTATTGATAGGCATAGAAAGTATAGTTAATGGAATTCCTATATGATTATTGAAATTATTTTTAGTAGAATGAACTCTTTCATATTTTCTGGAAAGAATAGCTTTAGTAAGCTCTTTTGTAGTGGTTTTTCCATTACTTCCTGTAATAGCTATAATAGGAATATGACGTAATTGATATCTATGATACATAGCTAATTTTTGTAAAAAATATAAAGTGTTATCTACGTGAACAATTTTTTTGCAAAAAAAAACTCTTTTATCATCTTTATCATCTACTATCGCTAGGATTGCTCCATTTAAAATAGCTTCATTAGCAAATTGATTTCCATCAAAATTTCTTCCTTTTAAAGCTATAAAAATAGATCCTTTTTTGACTTTCTTACTATTTGTTTCTATTCCCGAAGAAATCATATATAATTGATATATATTTTGAATGTTCATTTTTTAAATCAAATTAAAGTAAATCTTCTTCAAGTTTCATTTTCAGATTATTAATATTGTTGATAACAGTTCTTTTTTGATCTTTAATATAAGATATGTAACCTGTTTCTTCAGAAATAACAAGACATATAGCATCTGTTTTTTCAGATAACCCAATAGCAGATCTATGACGCAATCCTAAACGGGATGGAATTTCTTTGTTGTAAGAAACAGGAAGAATTGCTCTTGTTCTTACTATTCTATTTCCTATCACAACTACTGCTCCATCATGTAATGGACTATTTTTATAGAAAATACTTTCTAAAATAGGAATATTAACTTTAGCATCCATTTCATCCCCATTTTGAATAAATTCTTCAAGATCTTGATGTAATTGAATGACTATTAAAACTCCTGTTTTATCTCCTGAAAAAATTGCGCAAGATTTTACAATACTATCTATAGTTTCAGTTTTGATTGAAACATTCGATTTTTTGAAAAAAAGAGAAAATATAAATTTTTTGAAAAAAATTCTGCTTCCTACTATGAGTAAAAATTTTCTAATTTCTGGTTGAAACACAATAATTAGTGCTAAAAAACCTCCTTTGAAAAAAGCACTTATAACTATGCTAAGGAGTTTCATTTCATAAATCTCTACTATTTTCCAGAAAATAAAAGTTGCGATAATTCCATAAAAAATGTTTAAAGCAGCAGTGCTATAAACTAATCTATAGATCTGGAATAAAATAATAGCCACTAAAAATATATCTAAAATATCAATGAAAGAAATCTTCAAAGAATATAATAATGAAAAAAAGGATTCATACAAAAGTAATATAAATTATTAGTGAATCAGAAAATATTCTTGTAATATTGTACTAATTTAATACATTCTACAGCTTCTTTTACGTCATGGACTCGCAATAGTTTAGATCCATTTAATAGTGCTATAGTATGAATGACTGAAGTAGCATTTAATGATTTTTCATAAGAAATTTGTAGAAGATGTTTGATCATAGATTTTCTAGAAATTCCAATTAATATTAAATGATCTTGAAATCCTAATAAAGACAAGTGTTTTAATAATTGAAAATTTTGTTCTAATGTTTTTCCGAAACCAAATCCTGGATCCAAAATAATATCCTGAATTCCATTTTTTTTTAAATAAAAAATTTTTTTGGAAAAAAAATTATTTATTTCTGTGATTATATTATTTTCATAGTATGGATTTTTTTGCATATTTTCAGGAATTCCTTTCATATGATTTAATATATATGGAATTTTAAGTTTTCCAAGCAAAGAGAACATGTTATTATCCAATTTTCCACCTGATATGTCATTTATCATTACGACTCCTTCTTCAACAGCTATTCTTGCTACTTCACTGCGAAAAGTATCTATGGATATTCTAATATTTGGAAAATTTCTTATGATAGTCCGAATAGGTTTTATCACTCTTTTTATTTCTTCTTCTTCTGTTATAAATTTTGATCTTGGACGAGTAGAACAACCTCCAATATCTATAAAATCAGAACCTTCGTTTAATAAATTTTCTACGTGTTTCAATATACTAGATTCAGAATTTAATTTTCCACCATCGTAAAAAGAATCAGGAGTTAAATTCACTATTCCCATAATTTTTGGTTCTTTCAAATGTAATAAGGACCCTGCACAATTAATTGTCATTTAAAAACTATTTGTAATTTATCATCATATAATAAAATTAAATAACATGAATCATCCTTCTATTGATTTTATTATTCAAAAATGTAGAAAGTTATTTTTAGATAAATTAATAGATTATGATCTTTCATGGAGATTTTTGAAAAATTCTTCTATAATAGATCAAATTCTCATTAAAGTAGTTCGTATAAAAAACATTCAATCAAAAGGATATCAAGAAATTAAAGAAGAAAAAATAACAGATACATATATGGATATTATAAACTATATAATAATTATATTAATTAAATCGGATATTTTTTTTATCTTAAATTTTAATAAAATATCACATCGTGATGTTATTTTTCTTTATAATCAAAAATTTGAAAGAATAAAAAATTGTCTTTATAAAAATTTTAAACACAAGATATTTTCTATTAACAATATTCTAGAAAATATTTTCTACTTAAAGAAAAATGAAGGAAAAGTAGCATTTAAAAAATTAGAAAAATTTTATTTCAAAATGTTAATTGAAACTATTTTTTTATTCAAAAAAAATTTTTGATCTAAAAATGTTTATCTTATATAATTCTATTCTATTAGCAAATGAGGAAAAAGATTATCATCGCAAATTGGAAAATGAATCATGATTTTCATGAAACGACTTATTTTCTTAGGAATTTTTTGAAAATTATTTTCGAAAAAAAAATAAATCATAACAAAGAAATCATTATTGCTCCTTCTTTTCCCTTTTTACATATTTCAAATCAGATTTTACAAGGAACTACTTTGAAGATTGCTGCTCAAAGTATTCATCAAATGGATAAAGGTTCATATACAGGTGAAGTATCAGCTTCTATGTTAAAATCTATAGGAATTTCTAAAGTGATATTAGGACATAGTGAACGTAGAGAGTTATTTTTTGAAAATAATGATATTTTATTTGAAAAAATAAAAATAGCATTGAAATATGGATTAGATATTATTTTTTGTGTAGGAGAAACAGCTATTGAAAGAAAACAAGATCAACAATTTAACATTGTCAAAAATCAATTAAAAGAAACTGTTTTTCGTTGTTCTCTAGATAAAATTAGATTTTTTTATATAGCATATGAACCAGTATGGGCAATTGGAACAGGAAAAACAGCCACGTATGAACAAGCTCAAACAATGCATGAGTTCATTCGTTCTTTATTTTTGGAAAGATATGGAGAAAGTGTTTCAGATAAAATTTCCATTTTGTATGGAGGAAGTATAAATAATCTTAATGCAAGAGATCTTTTTTTACAAAAAGATATAGATGGAGGTCTTGTAGGAAATTCTTCTCTTAAACTCGAAAAATTCTTAGAAATTATTCAATCTTGATATATATTTGTATAGGCCTCGTAGCTTAATTGGATAGAGCATCTGACTACGGATCAGAAGGTTATGGGTTCGAGTCCCTTCGAGGTCGTGTTAACCTAAATAAGGTTTAAGAATTTTGCTTCTAGAAGAATGTTTGAGTCTTTTTAGGGCTATGCTTTCTATTTGTCTTACTCTTTCTCTTGTTAAATCGCAAGACTGTCCGACTTCTTCTAAAGTCATTGGAGGAGATCCATTTAATCCAAAATGTAAAATAATAACACGACGTTCTCTTTCGCTTAAGGTTTCTAAAATTCTTTTGATGTCTTTACGGAGAGATTCTTTTTCCAAATGTTCGTCTGGACGAGGAGATTCATCGGATCTTACTAAATCATATAGATTAGAATCTTCTCCTTCTATTAAAGGAGCGTCCATAGAAACATGTCTTCCTGAATTTTTGATAGATTCTTCGACGTCTTTTTCATTCATATTCAGATATTCTGCTATTTCTCTGGCAGAAGGAGTTCTTTGCAATTCTTGCTCTAATTGGGCAAGAGTTTTTAAAATTTTATTTAGTAAAGCTAATTTGTTTGTAGGTTGTCTAATAGAACGTGATTGTTCAGCTATGGCTTGTAAAATCGCTTGTCTTATCCACCAAACAACATAAGATATACATTTAAATCCTCTTGTTTCATCAAAGCGTAATATTCCTTTTATTAAACCTAAATTTCCTTCATTAATTAAATCACATAAACTTAATCCTTGATTTTGGTATTGTTTAGCGACAGAAACTACAAAACGTAAATTTGCATTTACAAGTTTATCTATAGCAGAAGCATCTCCTTCTCTTGCTCTACGAGCATATTCTACTTCTTCTTCTGGCGTTAATAATGGAATTTTTCCTATTTCATGAAGGTATTTATCCAATGATTCAGATTCACGATTTGTTACTTGTTTAGTAATTTTAAGTTGTCTCATAGTTTAGTTCTATCATATTTTTTTTTAATCATTTCTTTTTCCTGGACGAGGTAAAAGAACTTTTCTAGAAAGTTTCATTTTTTTATTTTTTTCATCCATTCCCATGAATTTTACATCAATAACGTCACCAATATGTAACTCTTCTTCTATATGATTCAATCTTTTCCATCCTATTTCTGAAATATGTAGTAATCCTTCTACCCCTTTAGCTATTTCAACAAAAGCTCCAAAATCTTTTATAGATTTCACTTTTGCCTTATAAACTTTTCCTAATTCAGGAACAAAAGTAATTTGTTTAATTCTATCAATCGCTTTTTCTATTTTTTCATAATCTTTACCGACAATTTCAATGTAACCGAAATCTCCTTTTTCTTCAATTAGTATGTTAGTATTTGTATATGATTGTATTTCTTGAATAACTTTTCCTCCCGGGCCTATAACTGATCCAATAAAATCTTTGGGAATATTAAAAGTGTATATTTTTGGAGCATTAGGTTTCATTTTTTTTCTATATTTTGGTAAAACTTTTAGCATTTTTTTTAAAATAAAAATGCGTCCTTCCAAAGCTTGCATTAGAATTTGATTTAAAAGATCATATGTTAAACCCTGTGTTTTTTTTACATCCATTTGACAAGCTGTCATTCCATATTGGGTCCCCGTTATTTTAAAATCTAAATCTCCAAAGTGATCTTCCTCACCTATTATATCCGATATAATAATTTTTTTTTCATTTTCCATCAATAATCCCATTGCAATGCCAGAAACGGGTTTTTCAACAGAAATACCAGCATCCATCAAGGCTAAACTTGCAGCGCAGACGGTAGCCATAGAAGAAGAACCATTGGATTCTAAGATATCTGATACAACGCGTATTGTATATGGATTATCAGGTATTATATTTTTTAATGCACGTTGAGCTAAATTGCCATGACCAACTTCACGTCTAGAAACACCTCTGATTGGACGTATTTCTCCTGTTGAAAAAGGTGGAAAATTGTAATGTAAATAAAATTTTTCCTGATTTTCCACAACAACATTATCTATTTTATTAGCATCTAAAGATGATCCTAAGGTAACTGTTGTGAGTGATTGAGTTTCTCCTCTAGAAAATAGAGCAGAACCATGGGCTCCTGGTAAGTAATCTACTACACTCCATATTGGACGAATTTGTTTATTAGTTCTACCATCCAATCGAATTCCTTTTTTTAAAATTAAATTTCTAGTTACTTTTTTTTTAATTTCTTCATAAAATTGATCAATGATAACTTCTTTTTTTTCTATTTTTTCTTCTGTTAAAAATTTTTTCTTGAAATCGTTTAAGATAATTTTTTCTTGAATAGATCTAGTTTTTTTTTCTAAAAAATTACTGTAAATTTTTTCAATTTTTTCGTGAGAAAAGGAAAAAAGTTCTTTTTTTAAAGATTCATTTTCTGATTTATCTTTTTTTGATTCTTGATCTTCAAAAAAAAATAAATTCTTTTTTGATAATTTTTCAGATAAACGTATTTGAGCTTCTATTTGAGGTTTAATAGCTTCATGAGCTTTAATTATAGTATTCAAGAATTCGTTTTCTTTTATTTCTTTCATTTCTCCTTCTATCATGATAATAGAATTAATAGAAGCTCCTACTATCAAATCTATATCTGCTTCTTTCAATTGATCTAAACTTGGATTAATAATAAATTTTCTTTTTAAACGTATAATACGTATTTCTGATACAGGACCGTTGAAAGGTATTCCTGCTACAGAAAGAGCTGTTGATGCAGCTAATCCAGCCAATCCATCCGGTAAAACGCTTTTATCATATGACAATAAAGAAATCATAATTTGTATTTCCTTTTTGAACCATTCTGGAAATGTAGGTCTTAAAACACGATCCACTAATCTCATTGTTAATATTTCTTCATCGGAAGGTCTTCCTTCCCTTTTTATAAAACCGCCAGGAATTTTTCCACCTGCCGAATATTTTTCTCTATAATCTACTGTTAAAGGCAAAAAGTTTGTTTCATTTTTTATTTCTTTGGAAACAACTACAGTAGACAATAGCATTGTATCTCCTGCACGTACTATAGCTGCTCCATCTGCTTGTCTAGCTAACTCTCCTGTTTCAATAATGATAGTACGACCATCTTTAAGAGATATGGTTTCTTTAACTATATCTGGCATATTTTATTTTTTTCTATCTAAAGAAAAGAAATATCATTTTCTCAATCCTAGATGTTTAATTATTTTTTTATAACTATTAATATCACGTTTTTCTATATATTTTAATAGTTTTTTTCTTTTTCCCACTAACTTGACCAAAGCTCTTTCTGTATTAAAATCTTTTTTGTTGTTTTTCAGATGACTGCTTAAATGATTAATCCGATAAGTGAATAAGGCTACTTGTACTTTTGAAGAACCTGTATCGTAAACAGATGTTCCATAGGTTTTGAATATTTCTTTTTTTTTATTTGTGATCATGATAAGCAATAAAGTTAAAAATATTTCTACTAAAATTTTTTTTTCATTTCCAGAATGGAATCTATATATTTTCTATCATTAGATAAACGAGGAATTTTATTTTGTCCACCTAATTTTTTATTTTTTTTTAGCCAATCATAAAATAACCCATTTCTAGCCACATGTATAATAGGAGGACCCAAAACTATGTTTTTATATCGTTTAATTTCATAATCTGAATTCAAAGATTTTAATTCTTTATCCAAAAGATCTCTAAAATCGCACAAATTTTTCGGATGTTTCTTGAACTCTATAATCCATTCGTGAGCACCAGAATTTTTTTGATTCATATAAACAGGTCCTGCTGTATATTCATAAATAATAGAATCTGTTTTTAGGCAAGCTTTATTCAAAGCTTGTTCCGCATTTTCAATAATTAATTCTTCTCCAAAGGAATTAATGTAATGAGTAGTTCTTCCTGAAATAGAAATTCTATATGGTGATAAATTAGTAAATTTGATAGTATCTCCAACTATATATCTCCATAATCCAGCATTTGTAGAAACAACTAATGCATAATTTTTATTCAATTCTACTTTTTCAATGGAGAGAATTTTAGGATTTTTTTTATCTATGTCTTCTGCAGGAATAAATTCATAAAAGATTCCATGATTTAATAAAAGCAAAAGATCTCCAACATTTCTTTGATCTTGAATAGCGAAAAAACCTTCTGAAGCACTATATATGTCGTAATAATTAATAGATTTTTCGAATAAATTCTGATATTGACGAATATAAGGTTTTAAACTCATTCCTCCATGAAATATAACTTCTATATTAGGCCATATTTCGTTAATTCTTTTTTTGTCAAACTCTTTTAGTAATTTGTTTAAAAATATTAATAACCAAGAACAAACACCCAATAAAAAGCGAACATCCTTGCATCCTGTTTCTTTGACAATGTTTTCCAATTTTGTTTCCCATTCACTCATTAAAGCTGTTTTTTTTCCAGGAATACAAATATTTTCCGCCCAAAAAGGCATATTTTTGATTAAAATAGAAGATAAATCACCATAAAATGTGTTGTAATTTTTATACAATTCATGACTCCCCCCTAAACGAACAGCTTTACCGAAAAATATTTTCGTTTTTGGATGATTATGAATATAAATAGATAACATATCTTTTCCTGCTTTATAATGACATTCATTCATGGAGAGTTTGGTTACAGGAATATATTTACTTTTTGTATTTGTAGTTCCAGAAGATCTAGCAAACCATTTTACTGTTCCTGGCCATAATATATTTTTTTCTCCTCTGCGAATTCTTTTGATTACAGATTTTAAATCTGCATATTTACATATGGGGATTCTTTCGGAAAATTGCTGATATTTTTTGATGTCACGAAATCCATATTTTTTTCCAAATTCAGTATCTTTTGCGTACAAAATCAATTGATTAATCAATTGATTTTGTATTTCTATTGGATAACGCATGAAAAATTCTATGTTTTTAATTCTTTTTTTTAGAAAAGCAGATGTTAAATATCCAGATAAATACTTTATCATTACGATAAAAAATTTAGTTATAAATGCAAAAAAAATGAATTTTATTTATTTGATAAATAAATAGAGGCAATTTCGAAAGTTAATTTTTGCATATAGATTGTGTTAAATTTATGATACTTTAAAAGTTTATTCATTTTTTTTCCACAATAAGAAAATGATCTAATAGACTCTTTTAAATAATTGTACGCAAAATGATTATTTGATAGAAAATTTCCTATTTTATTCATGATAAAATGAGAATAGAAACAATAAATTTTTTTTATCCAATAATTAGAAGGTTTAGAAAATTCTAAAATTCCTAATATTCCTAAAGGTCTCAGTATTCTATATATTTCTTTGATGGAAAGATGAATATATTGAAAGTTTCTTATTCCAAAAGCGATAGTCACTGCATCGAAAGTTCCATTTTCGAATGGAAGATGTTGGGAATATCCTTGAATTAATTTGATTCTTTTTTCCAAGAAATTATTTTTTATTTTTTTTTGAGCTACTTTTAGCATTTTTTCAGATGGATCTAATCCTATAATGGAAGCATTATCAAATTTATTCGCTAATAAAATAGCCAAATCTCCGGTTCCAGTCGCTAAATCTAATATATTTTGAATCTTTTTTCTTTTATTAAATTTATCTAATAAATGAATTATTTTTCTTCTCCAAAAAAAATCTATTCCAAAAGACAATATATGATTGATTAAATCATATTTATGAGAAATATGATCAAACATGTTTTTTATTTTTTCTTCTTTTAGAGAATGTTTGTTCATAATGTATAATTTACTTTTTAAATTATGAAGAAAAAACGGTTCTTTTCATAATGTATAATTTACTTTTTAAATTATGAAGAAAAAACGGTTCTTTAACTCTTTTAAATAATTTTATTTTTTTTTACTTTATCATTAATTTTTATTATTGAAAGAAATGATTCGATCAATCATTACAGGAACTGGCCATTATTTGCCGAAAAAAATTATAAAAAGTGATCATTTTTTAAGACATAAATTTTACGATAAAAAAGGATTGAAAATTGATAAATCTAATAAAGAAATTATTCATAAGTTCCAAAAAATTACGGAAATAGAAGAAAGAAGATATATTAATAAAGGATTGTTAAATTCAGATATTGCTACGATTGCAGCAAAAAAAGCTTTGATTAATTCTAAAATTTATAAAGAAAAAATAGATTATATTATATCGGCTCATAATTATGGAGATATTCATCCTATTTCTTATCAATCTGATTTCATGCCCTCTATAGCTGCTAGAGTAAAGAATAAACTTCAGATAAAGAATAAAAAATGTAGACCATATGATATGATTTTTGGTTGTCCAGGATGGATAGAAGGCATGATTCTTGCTGATCAACTTTTACAAGCTAGATATGCTAAGAATATATTAGTTACCAGTTCAGAAACTTTATCTAAAGTTATAGATCCACATGATAGGAATGCTATGATTTTTTCGGATGGAGCTGGAGCTGCTGTTTTATCAGCTATAGAAGATTTGGAGAATGAAAAAAATGGAATTATTCATTATGATACTCAATGCAATAATAACGATGAATTATATTACTTAACAAATGGCCCTTCTTTAAATCCAAATTATAAAAAATCTTTGGTGAATATTAGAATGAATGGAAGAAGAATTTATGAATACGCATTGACAGAAGTTCCAAATATGTTAAAAAATATACTTGATCATGCTGATCTACATTTGAAAGATATTAAAAAAATTCTTATTCATCAAGCTAATGCAAAAATGGATTATGCAATTTTAAAAAGATTATTGAAATTATATAATTATACATCTCTAAACAGAGGTTTTATAGCAAAAATAATGCCAATGACAATAAGAAAATTTGGAAATTCTTCTGTAGCTACTGTCCCTACTTTATTGGATTTAATTCTTCAGGGGAAAATGCCACCTCATGAAATAAAACCTGGAGATACTATACTAATGGTGTCTCTAGGAGCAGGAATGAATATTAATGGAATGATTTATCGTTTTCCAAAAAAAAAACAAAAAATATGAGAAAAGAAATACATCCGGAAAATTATAGACCTGTTGCTTTTAAAGATATTAATAATGAAAAAATTTTTATCTGCAGATCAACAGTTAAAACAAAAGATTCTATTCAAATAAATGGATGTAATTATCCGTTATACAAAATGGAAATATCCAGTTATTCCCATCCATTTTTTACTGGAGAAAAGAGGTTTTTAGGAAAAACAGGACCTGCAGAGAGATTTAAAAGAAAGTATGAAAAATATAAAAAATTTTAATGTGAATAATTATCAACTAATATGAATTTCATATTGTATGATGGAATAGAATGGAGAAATTTATTTCCTATAACGTTTACCAGACCTGTATCAGAAATTCGTTTGGGTTTATTCACTATAAAAGAAAGATGGGAGAAATATATTGGAAAAAAAATTTATGGCATCATTACACAACCATTTCTTTCAAAGAAATATTCATTGATAAATGATGAGTGTTTTATAAAAAATATATTATTAATCAATTCTTCATATTTACCAAACGAAGAGTTAATTCAGATAATTTTTTCCTTAAAGGAAAACGAAGCTGTTTTTTTTAAAGAAAAAATAGTAGCTGTAAAAAAGAATTTTTTTTCCTGTGAAAGAAAAGAGAAAGAAAATGTTCTCTCTTTTAAAAAAAAGTATAATATCAAAAAAATTATCCATATACAATATCCATGGGATATATTTATGAATAATGAAACTGTGTTGAAAAAAGATTTCATGTTTTTTACAAAAGGAAAAAAATCTTTTTCTTTACTGGGAAAAAATTATGTTCTTTGCAAAGAACAAATTTTTTTGGAAGAAGACATAGAAGCAAATAATGTTGTATTAAATGCTCAATTTGGGCCAATATATATTGAAAAAGGAGTTGAAATCATGGAAGGATCTGTAATCAGAGGGCCAGCAGCTATTGGAAAAAAATCTACCTTGAATGTAGGATCAAAAATATATGGAGGAACAACTATTGGTCATTTTTGTAAAGTAGGTGGAGAAATTATAAATTCCGTAGTTTTTTCCTATTCAAATAAAGCTCACGATGGATTTTTAGGAAACACTATTTTAGGAGAGTGGTGTAATTTAGGTGCTGGAACTAATGTTTCTAATTTGAGAAATGATTATCGTAAAGTAACAGTTTGGAATTATGAAAAAAAAGATTTTATTCCTGTTGATATACAATTTTTTGGAATAATCATGGGAGATCATTCTAAATCAGGGATAAATACTCAATTTAATACAGCTACGGTCGTAGGAGTTAGTACTAGTATTTTTGGATATGGATTTCCGCCTAGATATATTCCTTCTTTTTCTTTGGGTGGAATACAAAACAGAAAAAAGATACCTTTTCATCAGGTTTGTGAAACTGCTGAAATTATGATGAGCAGAAGAAGGGTTCATTTTTCTGTTTTAGACAAAAAAATTTTAGAATATTTGTATCAATTATTGGATATTTAGTTTAAAAAATTTACATGGAGTTTTTATAAAAGTGATTAAAATAGATTTAATAAAATAAAATATGCTGAAACATAATTTGGGTTATCCTCGTATAGGAATACAAAGAGAGTTAAAGAAAGCTTGTGAAGCTTATTGGTCTAAAAAAATTGATTCGGTAACTTTATTTGAAGTCGGAAAAAAAATAAGGGAAGAAAATTGGAAAATGCAGAAAATGGCAAATTTAGATTTGATTCCATGTAATGATTTTAGTTTTTATGATCACGTTCTAGACATGTCCTTGTTATTAGGAGTTATTCCAGAGTCTTATCTTTCCGTGCCAATTATTCATAATAATATTGATCTATATTTTTCTATGGCTAGGGGATTTCAAAAAAATGGATGGGATATAAAAGCTATGGAAATGACTAAGTGGTTTAACACCAATTATCATTATATAGTTCCAGAATTTGATAAAAATCAAAAATTTTCTATTTTTTCAAAGAAAATTTTTGATGAATTAGAAGAATCAAAAAAATTTTTAAAATCAATCAAAAAAATAAAACCTGTATTAATTGGACCAGTCTCTTACCTTTTTTTAGGAAAAGAAAAGGATAAATCCTTTGATAGAATGGATTTAATTGAAAATCTTGTTCCTGTTTATACACAAATTATCAATGAATTAAAAAATAAAGGAACTGATTGGATTCAATTAGATGAGCCTATTTTAGTTTTAGATATGTCTGAAAAAGAAAAAGAAGCGTTTCAATATGCTTATAAAGAAATATCTAAATTTTGTTCAAAAACCAATATTTTATTAACCTCTTACTTTGATGGAATTTCAGAAAATGTTTTTCTTCTTAGAGACATTTTTGTAAAAGCTTTACATATAGATCTGGTGGAAGACTCAGAACAATTGGAAGGAATCCTAAATTTTGTCAAAGAATCAAAAATGATTTTGTCCTTAGGAATTATTGATGGAAGAAATGTATGGAAAAATAATTATACTGATTCAATCAATAAAATTGAAAAAACAATAGAATCCATAGGAGAAAATCGCGTTATGATTGCTCCTAATTGTTCTCTTTTACATGTTCCTATAAATATAGAATACGAACACTTCATTCATGATGATATAAAAAATAGAATGTCTTTTGCGAGACAAAAGATCAACGAATTAAATGATTTAGAATGCATTATAAAAGGAAACAAAGATATTTTATTGAAAAATTTTTCTTTACTAGAAAAATCTAAGAAATCTTCTATTTTTCATGATAAAAAAATAAAAGAAAGAGCAACAAGAATAAAAAATAAAGACACACAAAGAGAAAATCCTTTTCATATTCGACAAAAAAAACAAAAAAATAAATTTAATCTTCCTTTGTTTCCAACTACTACTATAGGTTCTTTTCCTCAAACAAAAGAGATACGTAATTTGAGAAATAAATTTCGTAAAAAAGAATTAAGCAAAAAGGAATATGATCAGAAAATACAATCTTTTATTGTAGATGTTATCAAAAAACAAGAAGAAATCGATTTAGACGTTTTGGTTCATGGTGAGTTTGAGAGAACTGATATGGTAGAATATTTTTCAAATAAACTCAAAGGAACACTTTCTACTGAAAATGGATGGGTCCAAAGTTATGGAAGTCGGTGTGTAAAACCTCCTGTTATTTATGGAGATGTGAGCCGTACTGGTGACATGACTGTGGATTGGACATGTTTTGCTCAATCTAAAACCAGAAAATTAATGAAAGGAATGTTAACTGGACCCGTTACTATCTTGCAATGGTCTTTTGTTAGGGATGATCAGCCTCTTTATCATACCGCTTATCAAATAGCTTGGGCTATTAGAGAAGAAGTTCTTTCTTTAGAAAAATCTGGAATTCAGATCATTCAAATTGATGAACCTGCTATTAGAGAAGGATTGCCTTTGAAAAAAAAGAATTGGAAATCTTATTTTGATTGGGCTATTCAGGCATTTCGTATTTCTTCAAGTGGAGTTAAAGATGAGACTCAGATCCATACACATATGTGTTACAGTGAATTTAACGATATCTTAGAACAGATTGCAGATTTGGATGCAGATGTAATTACTATGGAGACTTCTAGATCCAGAATGGAATTGTTGAAAGCCTTTTCTATTTTTTCTTATCCTAATGAAATAGGTCCAGGAGTATATGACATTCATTCACCCAGAATTCCTACTGTAGAAGAAATTTTTGATTTAATAGAAAAAGCTTCAAAAAAATTACCAGTCAGAAATATTTGGGTGAATCCAGATTGTGGATTAAAAACTAGAAAATGGGAAGAAGTCTTGAAATCCTTGAAAAATATGACAGAAGCTGCAAAAATAGCTAGAATAAAACTATCCAATCAGTCTTCTTAAAAAGTATATTTCTATATTTGTGTAAAAATTTAGAAATGACTTTGCATAAGAAAGAAGAAATAATAAAAAAAAAGTTTCATCTTCTAAAAAATTGGGAAGAAAAATATGAATATTTAATAGATTTGGGGAAAAAATTGCCCAAAAAATCAGATGAATTTAGATCGGATGAAAAATTAATTCATGGCTGTCAATCAAAAGTATGGTTAAATGCTGAATTGAAAGGTTCACGGATTTTCTTTGATGCAGATGGAGATGCTTTATTACCTAGAGGAATGGCAGCTCTTATGATTCGTGTTTATTCAGGACTTTACCCATTTGAAATCATTTATTCGAATGCTAATTTTATTTATGAAATAGGATTTCAAACTTTCTTATCCCCTATTAGAGCTAATGGCATGCTTTTATTTTTAAAAAAAATAAAATTTTATGCCATAGCTTTTAATGCCAAAATTTCTATTGGTTTGAATGGTCGAATTTAAAAAAAAATGAAATGTTTCAAACTGTTAATCCTGTAGATAATAACATTTTAAAAACTTATTATTTCTTATCTGAAAAGGATATTAGGACTAAATTATCTATAGCACATCATGCATACAAAAAGTGGAAAGATTATCCCTTTAATTTTAAAATTAAATGTTTAACAAAATTATATTCTTGCATGCAAGAAACTATAGATATAACATCCTATCTAATTACCCAAGAAATGGGAAAACCTATTACTCAGTCTCGTTTAGAAATAAATAAGAGCATAAGTTTGTGTAAATATTATTGTCAACTGAAAGAGTCCATTTTTTTTCAAAAAATATCTACTGAATATGAAAAATCTTATGTAAGATTTGAATCTATAGGAGCTATATTAGGGATCATGCCTTGGAATTATCCTATTTGGCAAACCATAAGATCTTCTATTCCTAATTTGTTATTAGGAAATGTAATTCTTATTAAACCAGCTCTGAATACAGCAGAATGCTCTATGATTTTGGAAAAGATATTTATAGAGTCTGGTTTTCCTGAAGGAGTTTTTCAAGTTTTATTAATAGATATTCCCAAAATAGAATCAGTTATAGCTAATACAGTTATACAAGGAGTCTCATTTACAGGAAGTTATTTATCTGGAAGCATAATAGGATCATTATCTGGAAAATATATAAAAAAATCTGTTTTGGAGTTAGGAGGAAATGATGCTTTTGTAGTCATGAAAGATGTTGAAAATCTCAAAAATACGGCTAAATTAGCTACAGAATCCAGATTGAATAATACAGGACAAACATGTGTTTCTGCAAAAAGATTTATTGTAGATCAATCTATAGTAAATGATTTTATAGATATTGTTATCCAAGAAATGAAAGAGTATCAGAGAGGAGATTTATATAATGAATCTACGAAAATTGGTTATATATCCCGTTCTGATTTATCTGAAAAATTATATCAGCAATATAAGAATATCATATTAAATGGAGGAAAAATCTGTTTAGAAATTAATAAAGATGGTAATTTTTTTTCTCCTTCTTTATTGAGAATAGAAAAAGATAATTCTTTTGTGAAAAAAGAAGAAATTTTTGGACCAATAGGAATTGTTTCTGTTTTTTATAGAGAGGAAGAAATCCCTGACATTGTCAATAATACATGTTACGGATTAGGAGCATCTATTTGGACAAAAGATTTAGAAAAAGCTGAAAAATTATCCAAAAAAATAGATACTGGGATGGTATTTATTAATGATATTGTGAAATCAGATGCTCGTCTTCCTTTTGGAGGAGTCAAAAAATCTGGATATGGTAGAGAACTATCGACTTTATCTATAAAAGAATTTTCTAATTGGAAAACGATGGTTATAAAAAAATCATAAATTTTTTCGCATTCTTGCAACAGGAATATGCATTTGATCTCTATATTTAGCAACTGTCCTTCTAGCTACTAAATAGCCTTTTTTTTTGAGAATTTTAGATAATTTTTCATCGGTAAGAGGTTTTTTTTTATTTTCCTGAGCTATGGATTCTACTAAAAGTTTTTTGATTTCAATAGAGGAAATATCTTCTCCTTCTTTATTTTTCATTTTCTCAGAAAAAAAACTTTTAATCAAAAAAGTACCGTATGGTGTATTCACGTATTTGCTATTAGCTACACGTGAAACTGTAGAAATTCCTACACCAATTTTTTGTGAAATGTTTTTTAAGATCATAGGTTTTATTTTAATTGGATCTCCAGTTAAAAAATATTCTTTTTGGTAATCCATAATAGCATTCATTGTTAACATCAACGTATTTTGACGTTTTTTGATTGCATCTACAAACCATTTTGCTGAATCTATTTTTTGTTTCAAAAAAACAATGGTATCCTCATTTTTATTCATATTTTTTTCTTTTGAAGATTTATAAGATTTCAACATATCTAAATATACAGATGAGATCTTTAGTTCTGGTATATTTCTTTGATTTAAAGAAAGCTCTAGCTTATTATCTGAAATACAAATAGTAAAATCTGGGATGAGATGATTTAAATTTTTGGTATTTTCAGAATAAATTTTTCCTGGTTTGGGATTTAATTTTTCTATTTGATAAATAGATTTTCTTAAATTTTTCTTTGTGATTCCTAACTTTTTTTGCAGTTTTTGATAATGTTTTTTGACAAAAGATTCAAAATTATATTGTATAATTTTTTTGGCTAGAATAACCTCTTTAGTCATTTTTTTTTTTTCCAATTGAATAAGTAGACATTCTTGTAAGTTTCTGGATCCTACACCTACAGGATCTAATTTTTGTATATAGTTTAAAATTAGTTGTTCTACTTTATCTGCAGTGACTGATATTCCAAGTATTAAAAGAATATCATCTACTATAGCAGTGATCTTTCTTCTTATATAACCGTTATCATCTATATTTCCTAATATAAAATCTGCTATCAATAAATCTTCTTCATTCAAACGAAAAGTATGCAATTGATTTTTCAAATATTCTTGAAAAGAAATTCCAGAAATAATAGGAATATGTTTTTCTACACCGTAATTTTGATGATTGATATTATTTTTGAAATCTTCAATTTCATCATCACTCAAATATTCATCGATTTCAGAAATATCTATAGATTGATTTTGATCTTCAATCTCATTTTCAGATTCAGAAATTTCTGAATCTGAAAATGCTTCTTCTAAATCAGAAGAATTCTCTTCTTCTAATGCCGGATTTTCTTCCAGTTCTTGTTTGACTCTTTGTTCAAAATCTAAAGTAGATAGCTGAACTAATTTCATGAGTTTAATTTGTAGTGGAGAAAGTTTGTGTTGTCCTTTTTGTGATAATTGCTGTTTTAACATAAGAAAATATGTTTTAAAACTCTGCATTATTTGGGGTTCTTGGAAATGGAATAACATCACGAATATTATTCATTCCTGTTATGAATTGAACTAAACGATCAAACCCTAACCCAAATCCACTGTGAGGAACAGAACCGAAACGACGTGTATCTAAATACCACCAAAGTTTATTTTTATCCGTATTTGTATCTTTTATCCGTTTTAATAAGATTTCATAACGTTCTTCTCTTTGAGAACCACCAATAATCTCTCCTATATTCGGAAATAAAATATCCATAGCTCTAACTGTTTTTCCATCATTATTTACACGCATATAAAAGGCTTTAATACAAGAAGGATAATCAAACACAATAACAGGAATTTTAAAATATTTATCGACTAAATATTGTTCATGTTCCGATTGCAAATCCATTCCCCAAACAACTGGATGAAAAAATTTTATATTTTGTTTTTTTTCTTCTTGGATAAGAACTTTTATAGCTTCTGTATAACTGATTCTTTGAAATGGAAATTTTAATACAAGTTCTAATTTTTCTAAAAGGTGTTCTTTATCCTTTTTTTTCCATTTTTTTAAGTGTTCATTTAAAAAGGATAAATCTTCCATATTCTTATCAAGAATGTATCTGATAATAAATTTTAAAAAATCTTCAGCAAGATTCATATTTTCTTCTAAATGATAAAAAGCAATTTCTGGTTCTATCATCCAAAATTCGGATAAATGTCGTGAAGTATTGGAATTTTCTGCACGAAATACAGGTCCAAATGTATACACTTTTCCTAATCCCAAAGCAGCCGTTTCCGCTTCTAATTGTCCAGATACACTTAAATAAGTTTTACATTTAAAAAAATCTTTTGTATAATCTATTGGATTCTTTTTTAAATCCATAGTATCCATATCCATAGTAGTAATTTGAAACATTTTTCCACTTCCTTCACAATTTGAAGTAGTAATTATTGGAGTATGAAGGTAAAAAAATCCATTTTCATGTAAATATTGATGTATACAAAAAGCCATATGATGACGTATTCGCATGATACAACTGAAAATATTTGTTCGAAAACGTAAATGAGCCTGTTGACGAAGTTTTTCAAAACTATGTTTTTTAGGTTGCAAAATAGATTTTTGAAGAGTAGACGAAAGGACAGATCCATATATGTTAATCTCTAAAGACCGCAGTTCTATACATTGTTTCTCTCCTATACTTTCTGTTACAATTCCTATAACTTGAATTGAAGTTCCAATTGTTATTTTTTTTATAATTTCCTTTCTCAATTTTTTGGATAAAATAATTTGCAGATTCCTAATTGTAGATCCATCATTTAAAGTGATAAAAATAGAATAACGAAAAGAACGAATCCATCCTTCAACCAATACTTTTTTATTTAGAAAAAAATTTACTTTATCTAATAATTCTTTAATTGAATATTTTTTTATCATTATATTCTTATATTCTCAGTATTTCTTTTTCTTTATAAAGGAATAAATCTTCTATTTCTTGTATATATTTACTTGTTATTTTTTGTATGCGGTTTTCTCCTGCTTTAGAAAAATCTTCAGATGTTTTTAATTTTCTTATATGTTGATTATTTTTTTTTCTTACATTCCTTATGAGTATTTTAGCGTGTTCTGTTTGTAATTTGATTTTTTTCATCAAATTTTTTCTTCCTTCTTCTGTAATAATGGGTAAATGTATATGAATGGATTCTCCTTTATTAGTTGGCATAAAACCTAGATTAGCATCTATGATAGCTTTATCAATATATGTAAGAGTAGAACGATCCCAAGGATGAATAGTAATATTCATGTTGTCTACAATAGTAATATTTGCTACTTCTATAAGTAGAAAAGTGCTTCCATAACACTTGATTTTTATTTTTTCCAAAATAGACGCTACTGACTTGCTACCTAATCGAATACGATGAATTTCTTCTTTTAGTTGTTTCAAAATTTTTTCCATGTCTTTTTTACAAGAAAAAAAAATATCGTTTAATTCATCCATAATTTTTATTTTTTTTTGGAAACTAGAGTCCCTATTTTTTCTCCAGAAATTACTTTTTGAAAATTTCCTTTTCTGTTGATATCAAAAATAATAATTGGTAAATTGTTTTCATTTCCCAAAATAAAAGCAGTTTGATCCATCACTTTGATCCCCATTTGATAGACCATATCAAAGGATATATTTTTAAGTTTTTTAGCATATTTATCTTTTTCCGGATCTGTGGTATAAATCCCATCCACTCTAGTTCCTTTTAATAATACATCAGCTTTGATTTCTATGGCACGTAGAACAGCAGCTGTATCTGTAGTAAAATAAGGATTTCCTAATCCTGCTACAAATATTACTACTCTTCCTTTTTCAAGATGATGAATAGCTCTATCTTTCCCAAAAGGTTCTGCTATTTGATCCATTCTAATAGCTGTTTGAATGTAAGCACATATTCCTACATTTTCTAAATACGATTGGAAAGCTATCCCGTTGATAACGGTGGCCAACATTCCCATGTAATCTCCTTCTATACGATTTATAGTCTTTTCCTTTATTCTAGAAAATCCTCTAAATATATTCCCTCCTCCAATTACTATAGCTATTTGAGCTCCCATCTCTACTACTTTTTTGACTTCTTCAGCATATTGTTGAAGACGAGTAGAATGAAGTCCAAATTCGTTGTTTCCCATTAAAGCTTCTCCGCTTAATTTCAATAATGATCTTTTGTACTTCATGAAAAAGATATTTATTCAAAAATATATTTTTTAGCATTTTTTTTCAGAAATCCGAAAAAGGATATTATGGAAAAATTCCTAACTTTTCATAAGAATCTACAATTTTATTTATAGCAAGTACAAATGCTGCAGTCCGCATGTTTCCTATTTTTGATGATTTTTTGAGATCACGAATCTTATGGAAACCACTAATCATTGTATCTTCTAAACCACTGCGTACTAAGTCTATTTCTCTTGGTCCTCTCAATATAATTTTTTTTTCTTTTGTTGAAATTTTTTTTTGGCAAACAGTTTCAATTACTTGTAGTAATTCAGCATTCATATTTTCGCTAAATCTTTTTTCCATACGTCCATAACGTACGTGGCTTAAATTTTTTAGCCATTCAAAATAGGAAACAGTTACTCCTCCTGCATTTAAATATATGTCAGGAACTATAATGATTCCTTTTTTTTCCAATATTTCATCCGCTTCTGGAGTAATAGGTCCATTTGCTGCTTCTCCAATAATTTTAGCTTTAATACGATTTGCATTATTTTTATGGATTACATTTTCTAATGCTGCAGGGATTAAAATATCACATTCTAATTCTAAAGCATTTTCTGTATTTTCAATATTTTTTGCTTCTGAAAAATTTAATATAGATCCAGTATTTTTCAAATGTAGAATAACTTTGGAAACATTCAATCCATTTTGATTGTAAATGGCCCCTTCTCTTTCTGCTAAAGCTACAATAATTGCTCCCGCTTCATGAAAAAAAGTAGCAGCATGATAACCAACGTTTCCTAGACCTTGTATTATAATTTTTTTTCCAACCAATCCAACATCAAGACCTACAGATAACATATCTTCTTTCATACTACATAATTCTCTAATCCCATAAAAAACACCTAATCCGGTTGCTTCTTTTCTACCTCTAACTCCTCCTTGAGATACAGGTTTTCCTGTTACACAGGCTAATGCATCTACATCTCCAGGACGAATAGATAAAAATGTATCAAAAATCCAACTCATTTCTCTTTCTCCAGTTCCATAATCAGGAGCAGGAACATCTATTCCTGGACCAATAAAATTTTTTTTAATTAATTCAGATGTATAACGACGAGTTATTTTTTCTATATTTTCTGCTGATATAGTTTGTGGATCAATTTTAATACCGCCTTTAGCACCGCCAAAAGGAACATCAACTATAGCGCATTTGTAGGTCATCAAAGCAGCTAAAGTCATAACTTCATCTTGATTAACTTTTATGCTATATCTAATTCCTCCTTTACAGGGAAGTTTATGATGAGAGTGTTGAACTCTATAAGCTTCAATAACTTTGATTTCTTTTCCTATTTTCACAGGAAAATGCATGCGATATACAGCATTACAAGCTTTAATTTGTTCTAAAAGACCTTTTTCAATAGAAAGAAATCGTGCAGCTTTATCAAAATTTTTTTCTATACAATTAAAAAAACTATATGTACCAGTTTTATTTTGGTTTTTTTTTGACATAAAAAAGTTTTTACACATTTCTATAGAATGAAAAAATACAAAAACAAATGCTATATTATCGAATACAAATCTACGTTTTATGTACAAATTTTAATACAAAACTTGTTTGAGTTTAAAAAAAACTCAACAGTACAAAATATTTATTATTTTTTTTGGAACTATAATTAATTTTTTTAAAATTTTTTCTTTTAAAAAAGATTTTGTTTTTGGGTGATTTAAAATCTTACTTTTTATTTCTTTTATTGAAATATTAGCATCAAATTTTTCTATAAATTTTAATTTTCCATTAAACATAATTGGATATGTGATTTGATCTATCATTAGATACTTTGAATTGAAAACAGGAATTGGATAATGAATAATAGATTTTTTTTTCCCTAATTTATACCACAATTCTTCAGCTATATGAGGAGCAAATGGTGCTATTAATTGAACTAAAGGTTCTAATATTTTTCTTTTATAGCATTTTAACATAGTTAATTGATTCACAATAATCATAAATGAACTAATAGATGTATTCAAAGAAAAAGATTGCATTTTATCCTGTATTTTTTTGATGGTATGATGTAAAATTTGTAATTCTTTAAATGTTGGATTGACTTCACTAACTTGAAACTTTTCATTCTTATGAAAGAGATGCCAAAATTTTTTTATAAAATTTTTTATTCCATTTATTTTTTCGTCGTCCCAAGGTTTGGATTGAGTAATAGGACCTAAAAACATTTCATAAATTCGAAATATATCTGATCCATATTTTTCATAGATATCATCAGGATTTATGACATTATATTTGGATTTAGACATTTTTTCCAATTTTCTTTTACAAAGAAAAAATCCTCCTTCCAATAGAAAAATAGCAGAACGAAATTCTGGTCGGTTTTTTTTAAATTTTTCTATATCCAATTCGTTCTTCTTTTTTATTAAAGAAAGATCTACATACAACTCTTGAAATGAATAATTTTTTTGATTTCTTAATCCATAAGATACAAAGGTATTTTCTCCTATAACCTTTAGGATAGAAGCAGAATAACTGAGTATCATTCCTTGATTTAATATTTTTTTAAAGGGTTCTTCTGTTGTAATCCATCCTCTATCTTTCAAAAATTTGTGCCAAAATCTTGCATAAATTAAATGTCCCGTAGTATGTTCAGATCCGCCAATATATAAATCAACATTTTTCCAATAATTTTCTTTTTTTTTATCAAGAAAAAATTGATGATTATTAACATCCATATATCTAAGAAAATACCAACTGGATCCTGCCCAACTTGGCATTGTGCTGGTTTCTATAGGAAACACATATCTATAATCAATAAGAGTATTTGAAACAATTTTCATATTTTTTTCATCCCAAGCCCAATTTTTTGCTCTAATTAATGAAGATTTTCCATCCTTAGGATGATAATTATCTATTTTCGGAAGAAGAATAGGTAATTGATCTATAGGAATTGTTTTTGGAATTTTGTTTTTAAAATAAATAGGAATTGGCTCTCCCCAATATCTTTGTCTAGAAAAAATAGCATCACGTATTTTGTAACTTGTATTTATTTTTCCTATTTTTTTTTCCATTAATATTTTTATTATTTTTTCTCTTGCCTCTTTGCTATTTAATTCATTTAAAAAATCAGAATTAATACAGAGATTTTCATTCTTATTTAGGTTCTTTTTTTCAAAAATTTGAATGATTTCTAATCCAAATTTTTTAGCAAATTTTTTACTTATTTCTTCATGTCCAGGAATTCCTATCATGGATTTTGTATGATTCTCTACAGGAAAAAAGTTACTAATGTAAATAGGAATTTTTTTTTCCTTAAAGAAAGGATGAAAAACATAATTTCCTGTAAAAACACCAGAAATGTTTTTTTGATTTTCATCAACAGAAAATTCTTGCATAAGATATGTTAAAACACTTTTTTTATGGAAATGAACACCTATTTGATCTGCAAGTGGATGATCTGTAGACAAGATAATAAAAGTCATTCCAAATATCATTTCTGGACGAGAAATAAATAATTTAATTTTGTTGATATTATTGATGGGATGCGTAATTTTTAATGAAATAGAAATTCCCATTGATTTTCCTATCCAGTTAAACTGCAATTTTTTTAGAGATTGAGAACAATCAATCAAATTTAATCCTGTTATGAGTCTTTCTGCATATGCGCTAATTCTTATGTGCCATTGTAACATTTTTTTTTTATAGACTGGATACCCTCCTCTTTGACTTTTCCCATTTTTGATTTCATCATTAGCTAAAACAGTGCCTAAATCTGGACACCAATTCACTATATTATTGCATAAAAAAGCTAAACGATAATCTAAAAGAATAGATTCTTTTTCATTAATACTTAGTTTATTCCATGTTTTTGAATTAAATCTATAATTAGAAGAAGTACTTGCATTGATAAAAGAATTTCCGTTTTTATTAAATTCTTTAATTAAAAGATCTATAGGTTTGGCTTTTTCACAGTTTTTGTCGTACCAAGAATTAAAAATTTGAATAAACATCCATTGAGTCCAACGATAATAATTTGGATTGCTAGTGCACAATTCACGATTCCAGTCAAAAGAAAGACCTATTTTATTCATTTGATTTCTATACTTTTGTGAATTTTGACGAGTGCTATCATAAGGATGTTTTCCTGTCTGAATAGCATATTGTTCTGCTGGTAATCCAAAAGAATCAAATCCTATGGGATTTAAAACGTTATATCCTTCTGCACGTTTATATCTAGCATAAATATCTGATGCGATATAGCCTAAACAATGTCCTACATGAAGACCTGCACCAGAAGGATAAGGAAACATGTTTAGAATATAGTATTTCTGTTTTCCGTTTTCCTTAGTATGAAAAACATCATGTTTTTTCCAGTATATTTGCCAACGTTTTTCTATTTCTCTAAAATTATATTCCATTTTTATTTTATTTATACAAAAATTACAATGATTACGTAATTTTAACTTTTATACTGCTGAAATGAATCCATTATATAAATATTCAAAAAAAGTTTCTACAAAAAAAGAAAAAAATGTTTAATGAGCATCAAGATGATTTAATAATCAATGATAAATTTATAAATGATCAAACTATTAGTAGTTTAATAAGAATTATTCATCATCATCCAAATGATGTAATCAAAATATTTAATTTGTTAAAATTATGCAAAGCCATTTCTGTTTTTAACAGATTGGACTTTTCTATAAAAAAAAAAATTATAGAAGAGTCCACTTCAATTAAAAAGAAGGAATTTATAAATAATTTGTCAGTAGAAGATCGTCTTTCTTTTTTAGAAAAGATTCCTAAAAATCTGTTAAAAGATTTAATTAAATATTTAAACTCAGAAGATAAAAGAAAAACATTGGTATCATTGGGATATCCTGAAAATAGCATAGGTCGTTTGATGATTCCATATTATCTTGCGATTAAAGAAACTTGGAGTGTGAAAGAAGTTTTGGATTATATCCGTAAAGAAGTGAAAAATAGTGATGTTATAGAAATTGTATATATAGTTGATCAAAAAGGAAAATTAGTAAATGATATAAAAATCAGAGAGTTTTTACTAGTAGATCCAAATACAAAAGTATCCGATTTAATGGATAGTCAGTATACTGCTGCATTAAATCTGACAGATACAGAAGAAGAAGCTACTAAAATATTTTCTATGAATAACAGAGTCTCACTTCCAGTTATTGATGATCAGAATTTTTTATTAGGAATAGTAACTGTGGACGATATTTTATGGGTTTTAAATGAAAATTATAGAGAAGATATTCAAAAGATAGGGGGGATGGAAACATTAAATCAATCTTATCTTAATGAACCTTTATATCGATTAATTAAAAAAAGAGCAGGATGGCTCATTTTATTGTTTATAGGAGAAATGTTAACAACAACAGTTATGCAAGAATTTTCAAGTGTTATCGAAAAAGCAGTGGTTCTTGCTTTGTTTATCCCTTTGGTTGTTTCAAGTGGAGGAAATAGTGGTTCTCAAGCTGCAAGTTTAATTATTCAAGCAATGGCTTTGGGAGAGGTGGAAATAAAAGATTGGTGGAGAGTCATGCGAAGAGAAATTATTTGTGGTTTTTTTTTAGGTAGTATTTTAGGATTAACTGGTTTTATACGTGTGATAGCTTGGCATAAGATCAATTTTTTTAATTATGGACCTCATTGGATATTAGTTGGATTAACTGTTTTTTTATCTTTGATTGGAGTCGTGTTATGGGGGACATTAAGCGGTTCTATGTTACCTTTTATAATTAAAAAATTTAGAGGAGATCCCGCTAGTTCTTCTGCTCCTTTTGTTGCTACATTAGTCGATGTTATTGGATTAATTATATATTTTTCTATGTCTTATATTCTTTTACGTGGAACTTTATTGTAAGAACATATTTCTACAATTTTTCAAAACCGTTTTAAAGTCTTCAGGAATTGGACAATAAAAACAACATTTTCCATTTTTAGGATGGATAAAGGAAAGAGAAATCGCATGCAATGCTTGTCTTCGCAAAATCTTTAAACAAGTTTTTAGAAATTTTATATTTTGATTTGAACATTTTTTTTTCATAAAAATTCTATTTCCGCCATAGATTGAGTCATGAAATAATGGATGTCCTAAATGTTTGAAATGAGCTCTTATTTGATGTGTTTTTCCTGTTTTTATATAGCAAGAGACATATGTTAAATGTTTAAATCTTTCTAATACTTTGTAATGTGTAATAGAATACTTTCCTCTATTGATTTCTTGATTTTGTTTATTAAAAATTGTCATTTTTTTTCTATTTCTAGGATCTCTTCCAATAAAACCAGTTATGGTTCCTTTTTTTTCAATTAAATCACCCCATATTAAAGCTATGTATTTTCTTTGAATCGTTCTAGAATAAAATTGTTGAAATAAATGTTTTTGAGAATATTCATTTTTAGCTAAAACCAATAAACCTGATGTATCTTTATCCAATCTATGAACTAATCCACATCTATAGAGGTTGAAATTATTAAAATTTGAATTTATTAAATGATATTTAATTCCATGAATTAATGTTCCTGTTTCATTTCCAAAACCAGGATGGACCACCATTCCTGCAGGTTTATTGACGACAATCACATCTTCATCTTCATGAAGAATATCTAGATTTATCTTTTCGGCAGTAATATTTTCATATTCTAAATAATCTAGAACAGGAGGTCGATAAATTTCTATTTCAACAAAATCTAAAGGTTTTATTTTGTAATTTTTTTTTATAATATTTTTGTTGACTAAAACTTTTCCTGAAATTGTCCATTTTTGGATTTGATTTCTACTGATATTTTGTATATAATTTTTTAAAAATTTGTCAATGCGAATTTCTTTTTGGTTTTTATCTGTAAAAATTTGAATTTTATATGTAGAACTGTTCATTTAATTCGTCGGTATCATATCTTCTTTTTCTTCTGTTTTCTTGTCAATATTTTTATCTTTTTCTTCTGTTTTCTTGTCAATATTTTTATCTTTTTCTTCTGTTTTCTTGTCAATGTCTTTATCTTTTTCTTCTATTTTTATTAAGTTGTCCAATAAATCTTTTGAACTTAACCAAAGTTCAACAGATTTATTTTTATCCTGAATTTCTCCAGGAGAAGGTTTTTGACGATATACTTTTGCATTTTTGTCAGGATCTATTATTGGATGATCATAATAAAAATTAATAACATGAAATAGTTTGTTTTTTAAAGTAGAAGTTGCTGTATGCAATGACATACCAATAACATTTGGAACCACTAAATTATTTTTTTCATATTCTTTTCCAATTATCAAAGTAATTCCATCTTGAATAGAAGTGAATATGTATCCAGATTGAATTGATTTTTTCTTATAAAAAACCTTTAAAACTGTGTCTTTAGTCAAATCATTAATATACCTGATTTCTTTAACGGGAATATGATTAGCATGAAGTAATTTCATAGCTATATATTTATTTTTATTTATAATGTTGGGCAGAACAGTAGGATATTGCGATTGAGAATTGACTTGTAGGTATATATGTCTTCCTTCTTTTACATAATCTCCAGCTTCTGGTGAAAAAGAAATAATTTGATTATTTTTCAAATTCGGATCATAACGTGATGTATCTATATCATATTTTAATCCTAATTTTTTTAGAATAGATATAGATTGAGATAAAGTTAAATAACGCAAATTGGGGACTACAACATAAGTTCCATGTTTTGTGTAAACATCAGCCCATTTTAATGAAAGTTGAGTGATCTTGTATAAGAAAAATATGGCGATTGATAAATTTATGATGAATATTACAAAATATTTTGAATAATTCATGAAAAAAATATTTATTTAAATATAAAAAATCATTTCTTAAAAAATAAAAATAAATCATGAAAAAAATTGCTGTGGTTATGGGTGGATATACAAAAGAGTCTGCAATTTCACTAGAAAGCGGAAAAGTAGTTTATGAAAATTTATGCAGAAAAGAATTTGAACCTTATCAAGTGTATATTTTCAAAGAAAAATGGTTTATGAAAGATGAAAAAAACAAAGTATATCCTATTGATAAATGTGATTTTTCCGTTAATATGGGAAGAAGTCTGATCCATTTTGATTGTGTCTTTAATGCTATTCATGGAACTCCAGGAGAAGACGGTATATTGCAAGCCTATTTTGAATTATTAAAAATTCCCTATACAGGATGTAATTTCCATCATGCTAATATGACTTTTAATAAGAAGTATTGTTTAACTTTATTGAAACATTTTGGAATTAATACTGCCGTATCTATTTTCTTAAATAAAAATCAAATTTTTTGCGAAAAAAAAATTTTAAAAAAAGTAGGACTTCCTTGTTTTGTTAAACCTAATCGATCTGGATCTAGTTTAGGAATCAGTAAAGTTTATGAACAAAAAGATTTATTCAATGCAGTCGAAAAAGCCTTTAAAGAGGATGAAGAAATTATTATTGAATCTTTTCTTGAAGGAAGGGAGGTTTCAGTAGGAGTTTTTTCATTCAAAAATGAAATTTTTGTTTTACCTATAACAGAAATAATTAGTCAAAATGATTTCTTTGATTTTGAATCTAAATATTCTGGAAAATCTCAAGAAATCACACCGGCAAAATTGCTTCCAAATGTTCAAAATAAAATACAAGAAGTAGCAAAAAAAGTATATAATTATTTAAATTTATCAGGCATATCTAGGGCTGAGTATATCATTGTAAATGGAGAACCTTTTTTCTTGGAAATCAATACAGTACCAGGTCTTTCTGAAAAGAGTATTTTTCCCGAACAATTGAAAATAGCTGGCATATCTTTGTCTGATTTATTTAAAAATTCTATCAATTCTTCTATTGAAAAATTGAAAAAAAAATAATAAAAATTTTTACAAATTACAATTGCATTTTTTTTTGCAAAATTTTTTTTCATACGAAAAAAAATTCAGGAATTTTTTGATTAAAAAAACAATTGAACACAAAAAAAATATCCCTATTATTAGATATTGACACATTTTATTTTAAAATTTGATATGTTAAAAATGAAACAATATAAGCGAGAGAAGTCATAAAAAAAAATTGTATTATTGGCCATCTCCAAGATTTTGTTTCTTTTTTTATTATAGATAAAGTACTCATACACTGCATAGAAAACGCATAAAAGAATAGCAAAGAAACTCCTGTTGCTAAATTGTAAATAGGTTTTTTAGAGCTGGGGAACACTTCTTTTTTCATTTTTTCTTTCAAAAAATTTCCTTTTTCTTCTATTTTATACACAGAAGCCATAGTACTAACAAAAACTTCTCTCGCTACAAGAGATGATAGTAATCCTATTCCAATTTTCCAATCGTATCCTAATGGATGAATTACAGGTTCTATTTTTTTCCCAATCAAACCTAAATATGAATAAGATAATTCTTTTTTTTGCAGATATTTTAAAACGATTGATTTTTGAGATTTTTGATATGAAAAATTTTCTGAAGGGCCAAAAGTTCCTAAAACCCAAATCAATATATTAATCAATAAAATCATTTTTCCGGCATTGATAATAAATGATTTTAGATTAATCCATAAGGTAATCAATATGTTTCTAAATATAGGAAATTTGTAAGTAGGAATTTCCATAATTAGATGGCTCTGATAATTTTTTTTCAAAAATTGATGTAAAATCATTGAGACTCCTAAAGAAGATAGGATTCCTAATAAATACATAGCCATAAGGACTATTCCTCTTAATTGAATGAAATACCATCTGTAATTTGGTATGATTAGAGATATAATTAAAGTATAAACAGGTAATCTTGCAGAACAGGTCATAAAAGGAGTGGCTAAAATAGTAATTAAACGATCTCTTGGATTTTCAATATGTCTAGCTGACATGATAGCTGGAATAGCGCAAGCTATGCTAGAAATAAGAGGAACAACACTTTTCCCATTTAATCCAAAAGGTCGCATGATTCTATCCATTAAAAAGATCACTCTGCTTATGTAACCACTTTCTTCCATAAGAAGAATAAAAAATAGTAAAATAAAAATTTGTGGAATAAAAGTGATAATAGTACTAATTCCAGGCAATATTCCTTGCAATAAAAAATTATTTAAAGGACCTGGATAAATATTTTCTAGTTTTTTTTGAATAATAGAAAAAAAAAATTCTATAAACTCTTTAGGTTTTTCTGCCCAGAAAAAAACACATTGAAAAATGATAAATAAAAAAAAGAAAAAAATAAAATAACCCCAAAAAGGATGAACAATTAAATTGTTATCTATTTTTTTAGAAAATTCTAAATAATTTTTTTCTTTATCTAAGACCAATTCGGAAACTGTTTCGGAGTAAATTTTTCCTATTTCTTCATATCTATCTAATGTCTCCTTGATTTGTAATCTTTTGGATATAATATTGTGTTTCTTTTTTATTTTATTTAATAAATAGTCTTCTTTGTCTTCTTTCAAAAATTTTCCATTATAAGCTAAATAATACCAAGCTTTATAAGTATTTACTTTGTAACTATTTTTTACATCATTAACAGCAATAGAATAACGTAATCCTGGATTGAAAAAATCCAATTTTTTTGTTTTTTTTAGATTCTTGATTTCTTTTTTAACTTTTTCCAATCCTATTCCTTCTCTTGCATTGATCATGACAATTTCTGTTATAAGAAATTTTTTTAGTTTTTCCATATCAATGAATATCCCCTTCTTTTTTGCTTCATCCAACATATTTAATATAAATAAAACAGGAAATCTTAAATCTTGCACTTGTCTAAATAAAAGAAGACTTTTTTTTATATTAGAAGAATCTGCCACAACCATAATTTTGTCCGGATAATCTAAATGATTTATATTATTAAGCAATTTGCTAACTATTTCTTCATCTTCAGATGAAGGATATATGCTATAAGTTCCAGGAAGATCTATAATTTGATAGTATATATTTTCATAATAGAAATATCCTATTTTTTTGTCTACTGTGACTCCTAAATAATTGCCTACTTTTTGGTTAAGTCCAGTTAATTTATTGAACAAAGAAGTTTTTCCTACATTTGGATTTCCAATAAGTGCTAATTTTATTATTCTTCTTTGCATTTTTAAATTATAGGTTCTATTATAATGTTTTCTGCTTCTTTTCTACGTAAAGCTAAACAAGACTGATTATAACTTATGCATAGTGGATCATAAAAAATAGAAACAAAAAGTATTTCAAATTCTACTCCAGGTAAAACACCTAATTCTAATAATTTGATAGGAAAATCTTCGTTTTTATATCCTTTGATAATTCCTTTTTCTCCTTTTTTAAGATTAGATAAATTCAAAATTTATATATTTTATATTTTTATTGAAGAAAAATAGAAAATAAATTTTTAGTAATGAAAAAAAATGAAATAAAGGTTTAAATTTATCTTTTTTATTAAGTTTTGGAAATGACATCTATTTTGGTTAAATCTATACAATTGCTGCTTTGCATTTCTATATTAATAGTTATTCATGAATTAGGTCATTTTACTTTAGCTCAAATATTTAAAGTAAGAGTCGAAAAATTTTTTTTATTTTTTGATCCTTGGTTTTCTCTTTTTAAAAAAAAGATTGGACACACTATTTATGGAATTGGATGGTTGCCTTTAGGAGGATACGTAAAAATATCTGGAATGATGACAGATAAAAAAAGTGTTTCTTCAAAAAAAAATTGGGAATTTAGTTCAAAATCAGCAATAAAAAGGCTATTAATTATTTCTGGAGGAATTATTTTCAATATATTATTATCTATTTTTATTTTTACCTGTTTATTATTCAAATATGGAGAAACATATCTTCCCACAAAGAATGTTAAATATGGGATAGAAGTTGATTCTTTAGGAGAAAAAATAGGATTCAAAAATGGAGATAAAATTTTATTTGTAAATGGAAAATATATTCCATATTTCAATGATATTCCTAAAGCAATCCTTTTGGGAAATTCTGTGACTGTAGATCGTATGGGAAAGGTTATAAAATTGTCACTAAATAACAATAAAAAAAGATTTCTTTTTGATAGAAAAAAAATCAGTTTCTTTATTAAACCTCGCGTTCCTCCTATTATAAATCATGTCATCAAAAATTCTGACGCTGATAAATATGGTTTAAAAAATAATGATGAGATATTAGCTATAAATTCTGAATTCATTCTTTTTTCTGATCAATTAAAGGATTTATTATCAAAATATAAAAATGAAAACATAGTAATATCGATTAATAGAAATGGAAAACTGATTCAAAAAGAGATTTTTATAGATTCAAAAGGGATCTTTGGAATTTACTTAAAAAATTTTATGGATTTAGATCAAATTTTTTCATTTGAAAAAATGAATTATTCTTTTTTTGAAAGTATCCCTCATGGTGTCATGAAATCTTTGGATGTTTTAAAAAACCAAATATTTTTTTTTAAAAATGTTTTTCATATAGAAACTAAAGCTTATAAACAAATAGGAAGTTTTTTTTCTATAGCGAAAGAATTTCCTTCTAAATGGAATTGGGATATTTTTTGGACTTTAACTGGTACTTTGTCCATTTGGTTAGCTTTTTTGAATTTATTTCCCATTCCATCATTAGATGGAGGTTATATATTATTTATTTTGATAGAAATGATCACAAAAAAGAAAGTTCATGAAGATATTCTTGAACGTTGTACTATTTTTGGATTTGTAATAATTAGTTTAATTATGATTTTTATTATTATTTGGGATATTTTCAAAGTATTTATTTCTTAATAATCTCATCAAAGAAAAAAATATGATCTGGAGTGATTCCTATATCTATTGATAGATCCTTTTCATGAATATCTATAATTTTCTTGATAGGAGTAAAAAAACTCAAACCTATTTTAATAACATTTCTTTTGCATGAAGAAATAAATCTATCATAAAAACCTTTTCCATAACCTATACGATAACCTCTTAAATCAAATATTAATAATGGAATAAACATTACTTCAATAAAAGAAGGTGAAATTACATATTTATGTGTAGAAAGAGGTTCAAAAATTCCATATTTGTTTTTTTTTAATAAAGTTTTTTTATCAAATAAACAATTATCTATAGAAATTCGATGAAAATTAGAACAGGGGATCGTTATATATTTACCTATTTTTAATAAAAAATTGACAATAATAAATGTATCCACTTCTTTATATTCTCGTATAGGTAAAAAAATATGATAATACTTTTTTTCCCAGATAAAAAATATTTTTTTCATCTGAAAAAAAATTTCATAACTTTTCTCAAATACTTCCCTTTGAGATAGGGATTGTCTGTAAAAAAAATATTTTTTTCGCAATTTTTTTTTATTCATTATTGTCAAATTCAATCGTTTTTGAGAATCACATGATCCATAAAATTTTCTAATATTTTTGTTATTTCTTTAGGTTTTTCTATATGTCCCATATGACCTGTAGGAATTTCAATGAAATTAGTTTTATTTCCATTTTTAGCTTCTTCACGAATTTTTTTTGGATCAAGAATTAAATCGTATAAACCAATTATATGTAATTTCGGAAAACTAGTTTTTTTCAGTAAAAATCTTCTATCTTTACGAACAGTCATTCCTTTTAAAAAAGAAATTACACTATCCACAGAAGTGGATAAAGCTATTTTTTTTACAAAAAAAATTTTTTCTTGTAAAAAAGAGAATTCTTTAAGATTAAATAATTTATTTATACTTGTGTCTACAAGAATAGTATAATTATTGATTGCTAACCGTATAGATTGCATACGAATTTTCTTTTTATCAGCAGAATCAGATTCCGCTGTAGAATGAAGTAAACATAATCCCAAAAAAATTTCTGGATATTTTTCTGCTAAAGCTAAAGCAATGTAGCCTCCCATAGAATGACCAACAAAAACTGCTTTTTGTATGTTCTCTTTTTCTACAATTTTTTTCACAATTTCCGCAGCTCTTTCCATAGTAAAAATGGTATCATGATTTAATTGAAAAAAACTTTTACCATGACCTGGTAAATCAATTGAAAGAACTTTATATTTATTAGAAATGTCGGAATATATATAATTCCATATTTCTAAACTTTCCATAAATCCATGTAATAGTACGATTGGTACTCCTTTTCCTTCTATTTTTAAATTTGTTTTTTTGTAGATATTATCTATGCACATATGATAAAAACTATGAAAATTAAATACAATACTTTTATAAAGTAAAATTTTTTATAGATATAATAAATTGTGAAAAAACAATTGTTTGATTCAAAATACGTTTTCAAAAAATGGAATGAATCATGTTGTTAACAATAAATATTGGAAATTCAAGTCTTCGTTTTGGATTATTTAATAATAATTATAATTTAAAATGTAATTGTTCGTGGATTATTAATAGTAATCCACATAGATCATTAGATGAATATATTTTATTATTTAGGAATATATATCAACAATATGGTATTTTCTATAACTTAATACAAAATATTGTAATAGGATCAGTAGTCCCTCCACTTACAAACATTGTAGAACAATCTTTATATGAAATACATAAAATCAAACCTCTAATAGTAGATAGATATTCAGCCTCTCCTATAAAACATTCTTCTCATCAATTAGGAACAGATCTATATGCCAATGCTATAGCTGCATATACATTATATAATAATGAAAATACTACTTTAGTAATAGATTTTGGAACTGCATTAAGTTTAACTTGTATTGATAAATATGGAAATCTTCAAGGTGTTATTATTGCTCCGGGAGTAAATAGCTCTTTAACAGCATTAATTGGAAACACTGCTCAATTATCACAAATTGAATTAAAGAAACCTCCTAGCATACTGGGACAGTATACAGAAACATGTATTCAAAGTGGAATTATTTATGGGTACTTAAGTATGGTTGAAGGATTAATTAATAGAGTCAATAAAGAGTTGAAAACAAATTGTTTTGTGATTGCAACTGGGGGTCTCTCCCATATTTATACACCTTTAACAAAAAAAATTCATCTTAAAGATAAATTGCATACAATAAAAGGCTTAAAAATTTTATTTCATTGGAATCATTGATGAAATTATATATTAATAGATTTTTTTATTTTTTCGGACAAAATTTGAAATTTTCTTGCAGATAAAATTATTCTTTTTTTATAGAAATTACCATCGCTTTCTTGATCCATAGGAATGAGGTGAACGTGAACATGAGGTATTTCGAATCCCATAACAAATATACCTACACGATTGCAAGGAATAATTTTTTCTATACCGACAGCTACTTTTCTCGTGAAAGACATAACAGAGATAAATTCTTTTTCAGGAAGAGAAAAAATTTTATCTCTATTGCTTTTTTTGGGAATTACTAAAGTATGTCCTATTTTAATAGGATGAATATCTAAAAAAGCTAAATGATCAGAATTTTCTGCTACTTTATAAGCAGAAATTTCGTCATTAATTATTTTATGAAAAATGTTATTATTCACTAAATGCTATTTCTAAAATTTCATAATCAAGTATCATTTTATTAGGCAATTTAATATGAGCAATTTGTCCTACTTGCTTCCCAAGTAGTCCTGTAGATATAGGAGTATTGATGGATATTTTACCTGATTTCAAATCAGCTTCTCCTTCTGGAACTAAAGTGTATATTTGTTCTCCACCATAAGTTAAATTTTTCACTCTTACTGTAGAAAGAATAGAAACTCTAGTTCTATTTATTTGTGAACCGTCTATAATACGTGCGTTGGATAATTTTTTTTTTAACTTAGCTATATTCATTTCCAAGAATCCTTGTGCTTCTTTTATCGCATCATATTCTGCATTTTCTGAAAGATCCCCTTTATCTCTTGCTTCTGCGATTTGCATAGATATTTTTGGACGTTCTATATTTTCTAGTCGTTCGATTTCTTTTTGCAATTTTTTTAATCCTTCTTTAGTTATATATTCAAATTTTTCCATAATTTTTCATTATTATTTTTTTCCGGATCTTTTTCATTTATCTGTTTATTAGATGATATGAAACATAAAGTTATGTGATTTTATAAACAAAAGACAATATCAAATTTTTTATGATGCATAAAAAATACAATATTTTATTTTTTTTGGTATGACATAAATTGATAACGTTTTTTTACTCCATTCTTAAAATATTTGCACCCAAAATGCGTAATCTTTGATCTATATTTTCATATCCTCTATCTATTTGTTCTATGTTTTTAATGAGACTAGTTCCTTTAGCAGAAAGTGCAGCGATCAAAAGAGATATTCCTGCTCTTATATCTGGAGAGTTTAGTATGGCTCCTCGTAAATGAGATTGATGATTTAATCCAATAACAGTTGCTCTATGAGGATCACATAATATGATTTGCGCTCCCATTTCAATAAGTTTATCGACAAAAAATAATCTACTTTCGAACATTTTTTGATGAATTAGAACACTTCCTTTAGCTTGAGTAGCAACCACAGTCAAAATACTTAATAAATCTGGAGTTAACCCAGGCCATGGAGAATCAGATATTGTTAATATCGCATTATTTAATAATTTTTTAATTTGATAAGATTCTTGTGATGGGATATAAATATCATCTTTTTCTTTTTCTAATTTGATCCCCATTTTTTGGAATGTTTTTGGAATGATCCCTAAATTTTTCCAACTAACATTTTTAATTCGAATTTCAGAACAAGTAATAGCAGCTAAACCTATCCAACTTCCTATTTCTACCATATCCGGTAATATGGTGTGTGTACAAGATCCTCCTAGTTCTTTCACTCCGGTTATATGAATCAAGTTAGATCCTATTCCTGTTATTTTAGCACCCATTTTTTTTAATAATTTGCATAATTGTTGAATATAGGGCTCACAAGCAGCATTATAAATAGTAGTTTTACCTTTAGCTAAAGTTGCAGCCATTATAATATTAGCTGTTCCAGTCACAGAAGCTTCTTCCATTAAAATATAACATCCGGTCAAAATTTTATTATTTGTATGCAGATTAAAGTATTTGTATTCATGATGATAACATATATGACTTCCTAATGATTTTAATCCTGTTAAATGAGGATCCAAACGTCGTCTTCCTATTCTATCTCCCCCAGGGATCGGAATACAAACTTTTCCAAATCTAGCAAGTAAAGGTCCTGCTATCATAATGGACCCTCTAATTGATTTTCCGTATTCACGGAATTTTTTTGTGTTTAAATATTCAATATTGATGTTTTTTGCTTGAAAAGTATAATCTCCAATATCATTTTTATTTATCACAACTCCCAAATCTTTAAGGATTTGCATTAAACATTTGACATCCCCTATTTCTGGAATATTTTTTATTCTTAATTTATCTGAAGTTAATAATACGGAACATAAAACCTGTAAAGACTCATTTTTAGCACCTTGTGGTTTTATTTCTCCTTTTAAAGGTAATCCTCCTTTAATTTTAAAAATTCCCATTATTATACAACTTTTTCTTTTTGTTTTTTTAATCCTTTTTTTCTCTTAGACCTCAAAATATGAGAACATTGTAGCAATGGGTCTGTATTCATTAAACATATCTTTCCTTTAGAAAGTTCTTTTAAATCTTTAAATATTATATCGTCTTCTACTATATTTTTATTCCATCTCAAATAATTTTTCTTCATTGTATTAGCTATTGCATAAAACAATCCTTCTTTTTTTTGTTGATTTTTACAATGGATTGCTACATGTATCATGTTTCTAATTATTTTTCCATAATATCTAAAATTAGTTAAATATTCAGGATATACTACTTTTTTATAAGAGAAAACTTTTATTTTCCCTGGATTTGGTTTAGGAAAAGGAGGATCAATATCTAATTGATAATTAGACATAATAAATAATTGGTTCCACAATTTATGTTGAAAATAAGGAATTGATTTGTTGAACCTAGGATGAGTAGAATCTGTCATTAATTTTATAATACTCCATGCACAACGATTTCTTTTTTTTCTATTTTTTATTTGAATTGCATAGTCTATCATTTTATGAATGTTTCTACCATATTCTGGTATCACCAATTTGAAACGATTAGTGTTATATTCCATATTGTTTATGTTTAAAGATCTAAGAAGATTTAGTGTTTTTATTATTATAATATGATGTTTTATCTAAAGTCCAAAGAATTTTTTTTTGGAAAAAATTTTGTCTGACTTTGCATGAATGATTAAAACAAAATATGCAATGATTATTGGAACAAGCTTCTACATGAACAGATAATTCTACTTTAGATCCGAATTCATTTTTAGTTAATTGAGTCAATTTATTGACTTCTTGATTTGCCTCTTTTATATTAAAGAACCATGGAACGGTTAGATGACAATCAACATGCAAAGCACTACCGTATTTAATAACTTTTAAATGATGAAGATCTATCCAATGAACATGCCTTTTTTCATTGAGATAAAAAGACAACTTTTTTAAAAGTTTTTTATCGGATTCATCCATAATTCCAGCTGTAGCATTTCTTAATAATTTTAATCCCGTATACAAAATTACGAATGAAAAAATAATAGAAATAATAGGATCTATCCATATCCATTTAGTGATATTTAATAAAATTAGTCCTACAACAATCCCAAAAGTAGAATAGGTATCGATTTGAAGATGTTTTCCGCTGGCTATCAATGTTAAAGCTCCATTTCTATGTCCTATTTTACACGCTAAAAATCCTAAAAAATAGTTAATAATAGCAGTAAAAGACATTAAAATCACTCCATAATCTAATCTAGATAAAAGAACTTCGTGCATATGATGTTTAACACGTACAAAAGTGTTTATAAAAATTGTTATCCCTACAATAAAAATTAAAACTCCTTCTATCGCAGTTGATATAAACTCTATTTTCCCATGACCATATGGATGATTTTGATCTTTAGGTAAAGAAGATATATAAAGACTACATAATCCAATAAATCCACTAATTATATTGATTAAACTTTCCATTGCGTCACTAAATATGGAAAGTGAAGATGTCATATACCAAGTAATTAATTTGATTAAAAAGAAAACAATAGCTACAAAACAAATTAATTTTTGTAAATTAAAATTCAGTTTAATTTTTTTTGAATCATCCATAATCTATCTATCAATATCGTTATGAATAAATAATTAACTTATCTAATGCTAATTTGATTAGTATTCTTTTTTCTCCCGATTTTCTAAATTTAATTAAAGCTATTTTATTTTCATTTTGTAAATCTAAAATTAAACCAATTCCAAAATTTTTGTGAAAAACTCTTATTCCTATTTTGAAATCTTTTTCTTCATAATGTTTGTGATTTACTAGAGAATTTATTTCTTTTTTTTCTGAAGATATAGAATTCTGATTTTCTATATCAAGAAAATTTTTATCCAGTTCATCAATAAAACGACTAGGAATATTCTTTTTTCTTTTTCCCCATAAGAATCTAGATTTAGCATAAGTAAGCACAGCTCTTTTTTGAGCCCTAGTTAAAGCAACATAGAATAAACGACGTTCTTCTTCTATTTTTTTGTTGTCTAAAAAACTGGATTTTGAAGGGAATAGATTTTCTTCTAATCCTGCAATAAAAACAATAGAAAATTCTAATCCTTTAGATAAATGAACCGTCATTAATGAAACCTTATTTTCTTCATTTTTATCATGATTCATATCTTCATCAATTTCCAAATAAAAATATTGTAAAAATCCAGATAAACTAATGTCTCCATTATTTATTAATTTTTTCTGTTCGTTCACGTAACAAAATATATTATTAAGTATATATTGGAAATCTTCATTTTTGTAATTTTTAGAATCTTCTAATAATAAGAAATTCACAATCTCTTTTGCTATTGTATATGCATCTTTTTTATCTATCTTTATACGAAACTTTTCTATTGAAAAAATTAAGTTTTTAAGTTTGTTTTTTGTTTTTTTGTTTATATTCAATTGATAGTTATCTATATTTTTTATTATTTTGTAAACTGTTATTTTTATCTTTTTAGATAAATCTAATACGGTTTTGATAGTTTTTTTATTTTCTTTTTTAAGAATGCGTAATAAAGATTCTTCATCATTTGAATTGGTAATGATCCTAAAATAAGCCAATAAATCTCTGATTTCTTTTCGTTTTTCAAATGAAATGGATCCATAGATCTTATAAGGTATATTTTTATCTTTCAGTGCATATTCTATAATATTCGATTGAACATTTGCTCTATAAAGAATAGCGAAGTTTTTATAATGATATTTTGTTTTTTCTTTGATTGAAAGAATAGAATAAGCAATATATTGTGCTTCTTCTTTTTCGGAAGAAGCACAATATATTTTTACTTTCTCTCCTTTTTCATTGTTTGTCCATATTTTTTTTAAAATTTGATTTTTGTTGAAAGAGATAATATTATTAGAAGCTTGAACTATGTGATTAGTAGAACGATAATTTTGCTCTAGACGAAAAATTTTAGCATTCTTATAATCAAGATGAAAATTTAAAATATTTGAAATATTTGCACCACGAAAAGCATAAATACTTTGAGCATCATCTCCTACTACAAAAAGGTTTTGATGCTGATAGGCTAAACTTTTTATGATTGCATTTTGAGATAAATTCGTGTCTTGATATTCATCAATTAATATGTATTTAAATTTATCTTGGTATTTTCGTAGGACATTTGGAAAATGAGAGAATAAATGATTAGTATGTAACAAAATATCATCAAAATCTAATGCATCTGCTTGTAAACAACGTTTGGTGTAAGATTTATATATTTTAACTAAACATTCTGATTCTCTATGATTTTTTTTATTGATGTATAAGTTATTTTTGTATTCAGATATTATTCTTCTTATTTCTTTAGGAGTCAAAGAAATATCCAAATTAATATCCTCTAATATTTTTTTTATCACATTTTCTGAATCTTTCTGATCATAAATAGTATAATTTGGTTTGTATCCTAACCAATGAGATTCTTTTCTCAAAAGAATAGAAAAGATGGAATGAAAAGTTCCCAATGTGATTTGATTCATATTTTTTTGATCCATCATATTAGAAATTCTATATTTCATTTCTTTAGCAGCCTTTTTAGTGAAAGTTAAAGCCAATATATTAGAAGGACTGATTCCTATATTTTGAATCATATGAACAATACGATATGTAATTACACGAGTTTTCCCAGATCCTGCTCCAGCAAGAACGAGGATAGGTCCATTGATAGTTTCTATAATTTCCCGTTGAGAACTATTTAGAGACATAAACCAAACTTATTATTTTTTGAATTTTCTATTCACTTTATAATATTTATGAAAAATGTTTTTTGTATTTTTAAAAAAATCAGGATTTTGGTGAAAAAATTTTTTAGCAATTGGAAAAACATCTTTTATCAATTTATAATCTTTTATAAGATTTACAATACGAAAGTTGTTTTTTCCGCTTTGTTGAGTTCCTATTAAATCCCCTCCTCCACGTAATTTTAGATCTTCTTTGGCTATTTCTAACCCTTCATTTGTTTCACACATTTTTTTAATTCTAAAAAAACCTTCTATACTTATTTTTTGATCAGTAATAAGAATACAATAACTTTGATGGATCCCTCTTCCTACTCTTCCTCTTAATTGATGTAATTGAGATAATCCAAAAAAATTTGCATTTTCTATTAAAATAACTGTTGCATTGGGGACATCTACTCCGACTTCTATAACTGTAGTAGCTATCATTATTTTAGTTTCTCCACGTAAAAATCTGCTCATTTGCATATTTTTCTCTTGAAAATTCATTTCTCCATGCAGAATTCCAATTCTGTTTTCCAAATTTTTAAATTTTTCTTTGATTTCTTGATACCCTTTCATTAAATTCATGTTCTTCTTTGAAGTATTTATAGTGGGATAGATAATGTATACTTGTCTCCCTTTTGAAATTTGATTTTTTACTATTTCAAAAGCTTTATCTCTGTTTTCGTTACTAAAATGGATGGTTTTAACAGGTTTTCTTCCTAAAGGTAACTCTTTGATAATTGAAATATTTAAATCATGATAAATAATTTTTGCTAAGGTTCTAGGAATAGGTGTGGCTGTCATAATCAGAATATGTGGGAGGTTGTCTTCTTTTTTCCAAATTTTAGCTCTTTGTTCCACACCGAAACGTTGTTCTTCATCTATAATTGCTAAACCCAAATTCTTAAATTGAACTTTTTCTTGAATCAAAGCATGAGTCCCTATTAAAATGGAAATTTTTCCTGTAAATATTTCATGATAAAGACATTTTCGTATAGAGTCAGAAGTAGAACTTGTTAACAAAGCTATTTTAATCCCAATTTTTGAAAACATTTTTTTTATAGAAAAATAATGTTGTATAGCCAATACTTCAGTAGGAGCCATTAAACAGGATTGGAAGCCGTTATCTAAAGCAATGAGCATTGATAATATAGCTATTATAGTTTTTCCACATCCTACCTCTCCTTGTAATAATCTATTCATTTGAATAGGTTTTTTCAAATCATTCCATATTTCCTTAAGTACTTTTTTTTGTTCTTCTGTTAGAGTAAAAGGCAAAAAATGTTTGTAAAAATTATGAAAATTTTCTCCTAGTCTTGGAAATGGACGACTGTATGCTGCTTTTCTTCTCGATAAAAAGAATAATTTTAACAAAAATAATTCTTCAAATTTTAAAGAATATTGTGCATGGAATAAGCTATCTAAAGATTCTGGAAAGTGAATTTGAATCAAAGCTTTTTTTCTTGACATTAATTTTTTATCAAGAAACTCTTGAAAAAAAAATTCTTCTATGTGATTTTTTGATTCTTCTATCAGATTTCTCAATAAATTGATCATGAGAGAATTATTAATTCCTTTTTTTTTCAAATTACTGGGAATAGAATAGACTGGATATATAGAAGAATTCCTTTCCGAATATTGGATATTTGGATGAATGATCTGAATTTTTTCTTGAAAACATTTAATTTTACCGGAAACTATTATTGTAATGTTTTTTTTTACATTTTTTAAGAAATTGGTTTTTTGAAACCATACTAATTCAATAAAACCTGTTTGATCTTCTAAACGGGCTATCCATATTTTTCCTTTTTTATTTTTATAATTTATTTCTTCTATATTTGTTATTTCTCCTAATATTTGTACAAAATTATTATTATTATCTTTTGATAATTCTGATATATTTTTTAATGTAGGGAGATGTATATATCCTTTTGGATAAAAAAATAATAAATCTTCGTATGTGTGAAGTTTTAATTCAGTATTAAATAAATGAGCTTTTCTTAAACTTAATCCTTTTAAATGTTCTATAGATTTTTGAAGAATATTGCAGGACATATTTTAAAATAGATTATGATCCGTTATATTTTTAAAAAATACTTAATTTTGTTGATTAAAAAGGACATTTAGCTCAGTTGGTTTAGAGCGCTACTTTGACAGAGTAGAGGTCGTCGGTTCAAATCCGATAGTGTCCACAAAAATGAATTATTATTTCAATTAATTAGTTATTTATTTCTTATGGTTTTAATTACTACAGTTAGAGAAGGAGAATCTATTGATAAAGCTTTAAAAAAGTGTAAAAAAAAATTTGATAAAACTCGTATTTTAAAAGAATTTCGAGAAAAACAACAATATATAAAACCTTCTGAAGGAAGAAGAAATGAAATATTGAGAGCAATATATAGAGAACGTATGAAACTCAAAAAAGAAGAATAAATTTTGCCTTCTTATTAGACGACGTTATTGATTATGAAAGAAATAATAGATTATAAATTTCTTTTTGGATTAATTGGAAGAGGCATCAGTTATTCTTTTTCAAGAAAGTTTTTTTTAGAAAAATTTAAAAACGAATCTATTTTTCATGCAGATTACAAAATTTTTGATATTCCAAAAATAGAGGATGTCTCAATCATATTTCAGAATCCTTGTCTGAAAGGATGTAACGTGACTATCCCTTATAAAACAAGCATTATTCCTTTTTTAACAAAAATTGTTGCAGAAGCAGAATCCATAGGATCTGTGAATGTTGTAAAAATTGATAAAAACGGACATAGAATTGGATATAACACAGATTTTTTAGGTTTTGAGTTATCCTTTAAAAAGGATATTAATAGATTGTATCATAATAAAAAAAACTTAAAAGCATTAATTTTAGGGACTGGAGGAGTATCCAAAACAATTTCATTTGTTTTAAAAAGATTACGAATTCCATATCAATATGTTTCTAGAACTAAAAAAAAGGGATTTTTAGTTTATGAAGACATAAATAAAGATTTGTTGAAAAAATATAAAGTTATTATCAATTGCACACCTTTAGGCACATCCCCCAATATTAATTTATGTCCTTCTTTACCTTATCAATATGTTTCATCAGAACATTATTTTTATGATTTAGTTTATAATCCAAATAAAACTTTATTCTTAAAAAAAGCCGAAGAAAAAGGAGCTTTAATTAAGAATGGATTGGAAATGTTGTATCTTCAAGCGGAAGAATCTTGGAAAATATGGAATTCATAAATTGATGAATAATAAAGAAATTTTCATGAAAAGAGCTATTCAATTAGCTAAAAATGGATTAGGATTGACATCACCTAATCCTATGGTTGGTTGTGTAATAGAAAGAAATGGATTCATAATCTCAGAGGGGTGGCATTATAAAAAGGGAATGGATCATGCAGAAGTCAACGCTATCAATAGAATAAAAAATAAACACTTATTTTTGGATTCAACTCTTTATGTTACATTAGAACCGTGTGTTCATTTTGGGGGAACCCCTCCTTGTGTTGACTTAATAATTAAAAATAATATACCAAGAGTTGTGATCGGAATACAAGATCCCTGTGATAAAGTTAGAGGATTGGGAATACAAAAATTGAAAGAATTTGGAATAGAAGTCATAGAGAATCTTTTAAAAGATCAATGCCGTATTTTAAACAAACGTTTTTTTACTTTTCATGAAAAAAATCGTCCTTATATTATTTTAAAATGGGCTCAAAGTCATGACGGTTTTATAGATTCTAAAAATAAAAAAAATGCTTGGATTAGTGGAATCTATGCTAGACAATTGAATCATAAATGGAGATCTGAAGAAGATAGTATTTTAGTAGGGAGAAAAACTGTATTGAATGATAACCCAAAATTAAATGTTAGAGAATGGTTTGGATCCAATCCTATTAGAATTTTTCTTGATAAAGAACTAAGCATATCTACTTCATATTTTATTTTAGACGGTTCACAAAAGACTATTGTTTTTACAGAAAAAAAAAAAGAAAATCAAAAAAATACAGAATATGTTAAAATCTCTTTTGATAAAAAAATAATCAATCATATATTAGATTTTTTATATAAAAAAAACATATTATCTTTAATAGTAGAAGGAGGAAAAAAAACTTTGGAAAGTTTTATAAAAGAAAATATTTGGGATGAATGTAGAATTTTCATATGTGATGTTACATTAAAAAATGGTCTCATAGCACCTAGAATAGGTGGAAAAATATTGAAAAAAATGTTCCTTGGAAAAGATCAACTTTTTGTCAAAATTTATTGTTGAAAAATTAAACAGAAATCATTTCAATTCAAAAATTGAATAGTGTCAATTCCGTCTGCATAATCTTCTAATTTTGGATATTGTGTTTTTCCAAAATCAACTTCTTTTTTTAAAAAATTTTTAGATACTATACATTGTATATATTGATCATTTTTTAGAATAATCTCTCTCAATTGATTTAAATTATCATAGAATTCATAATAAACTACAGATATTGGACTATAATAATTATTTTCTTCTTTGAAAATAAGAAAGTGATTTTTTTGAATAGAGATCTTATTCATAGTATAAATAGAAAGACAATATTTATAATTGTCTATGTATTTGTAATTTTTTGTGACATATTCAGATACAAATGATTTTTCTAAAATTAAATGAAGATCATAATTATAAGGCAAAAATATTTTTCCTACATTTCTGCAGCCCCTTCCAGAGTAAGTAAGTATATCTTTGTTTAAATCGATTAATTCTTTTTCTTTTTCATTTCCTTGTAATACAGCAATGGAAGTTTTTCTTTTTCTAAGTAGTAGAGGATGCTTTCTAAAATAATATTCAAAATAACGAGCGGTATTGTTGTTTCCACTGGCTATAACATAATCGAATTTTTCATGAAAAATATTATTTGTAAATCTTATTTTATGTTTTAACATAGGTTTTTGATGCGTTATGATTTTGCATAAAAAAGGAAGTAATAAATTGTCTTCTTCAGACAATTTAATTATGATATTATGCCCTGATAAGAGAACACATAGAAAATCATGAAATCCCACTATTGGGATATTTCCAGGCATAATGACAAGAACTTTTTTTGATTTTTTTTTTTTATTCAAAGAGTATCTTTTTATCCAAGATTCTAATTTTTCTTCTTTAAGAATTTTTCCCCATTGATCAATGGTTGTTAATAAATCTTTTTTTCTAAACCAACTATTTACAATAGTTATTTTTTGAATAATTTTTTGAAAATCAGAAAAAAACTTTTTAAAACGTTGAGGTATATATTTATTATATGCATAAAATTTCTTAAATTTTCTTAGAAAATGGCCTAATTCATCAAAAGTTTTAATCATTATTTTTTTAATTTTAAAATCCAAAAAGTCCAATACAATGTCCATAAAAATTACAGAAGAATGTATTAATTGTGGTGCTTGTGAACCTGAATGTCCTAATAATGCAATTTATGAAGGAGGAAAAAAATGGAGTATATCAGATGGGACTTCCTTAAGGAAAAAAGAAACTTCTTTTCTAACTATGGATCAAGAACCAAAAGAAAAGGATATATACTTTATTGTTCCAGAAAAATGTACCGAATGCGTTGGTTTTTATGATGAACCACAATGTATTGTAATATGTCCAGTCCACTGTTGTGTTCCAGATAAAAATAATCTGGAAACTAAAGAACAACTTATTGAAAAAAAGAATTTTTTGCATAGAATCAATTAGATGACATATTCGATTTAATAAAAATTAAAAAAAAACTATGAATTATGATTGGAGGATTTTTCTAAAAAAAGAATGGAATCAACCTTATTTTAGGAGATTAATGAAATTAATTCATATGGAATACAATAATTTTATTTGTTTTCCAGAAAAAGAAAATATATTATCTTCTCTAAAATACTGTCCTTTTCAAGAATTAAAAGTAGTCATCTTAGGACAAGATCCTTATTACAAAGAAAATCAAGCTGATGGTCTTTGTTTCTCTGTTCCGAATGGAGTTCCTTTTCCTCCTTCATTAAGAAACATATTTGTAGAAATCAATAATTGTTTTAACAACTCATTTCCTTCTAGTGGATCTTTAATTCATTGGGCTAAACAAGGAGTTTTATTGCTTAATTCTATATTAACAGTTAGAAGAGGGAGTCCTGGTTCTCATAAAAACATGGGATGGGAATTTTTTACAGATCAAATTATCAGAACTGTTTCTAATGAGAAAAAAAATATTGTATTTCTTCTATGGGGAAAATATGCTCAAAAGAAAACATTTTTAATTAATTCTCTTCATAATCATTATATTTTAAAAGCCTCACATCCATCTCCTTTTTCTGCTCATCTTAGTTTTTTTGGATCTAAACATTTTTTGAAAACCAATGAGTTTTTGGATAAAAAAGGAAAGAAACCTATCATTTGGGGATAACATAACAACCAACATATGTCTACATATGGATAGAACGGTTTTCAAAATTTAGTAAAGCTGCTTCTTTGAAGGATTCACTAAAAGTAGGATGAGGATGACAGATTCTATATATATCCTCTGAAGAGGAACGAAATTCCATAGCAACAGATGCCTCCATTATCATATCTGCAGCATGATCTCCGATTATATGAACTCCCAGTATTTCATCTGTTTTTTTGTGAGTAATCATTTTCAAAAAACCGTCTGTACAGCCACTTGTGCGAGCTCTTCCTAATACTTTCATAGGAAAAGTTCCTACATTATATTCCATTTTTTCTTTTTTAATTTCATTTTCAGTACGTCCAACACTAGCTACTTCAGGATATGTATAGATTACTGATGGGACTAAATCATAATTTAGTTTATTTGGTTTTTGTCCAATCATGTGTTCCACCGCATATAATCCTTCTTCTTCAGCCTTGTGTGCCAACATTTTTCCTCCTATAACATCTCCAATTGCATATATATTTTTTATATTACTTTGCAACGAATCATTCACTAGTATAAATCCTTTTTTATCTTTCTTAATTCCTATATTTTCTAATCCTAGATTTTTCGTATATGGGATTCTACCTATTGATAATAAACAATAATCTCCTGAAAATTTCATTTCTTCTCCATTCTTATACTTCACAAAAACTGATATTTCTTTGTTTTTTTCTTCAATAATATTGATAATGGATAAAGAAGTTTCTATTTGAATAGAAGATTTTTCTAGAATTTTTCTAATTTCTTGACTTAATGAATCATCCATATTTGATATGATTTTGTCCATAACTTCTATGATAGTTATTTGACTTCCTAATCTATTAAAAATAGAACCTAATTCCAATCCAATGATTCCTCCTCCAATGATTATTAATTTATTAGGAATTTCATTTAAAGAAAGAGCTTCTGTAGAAGAAATTATTTTATTTCCAAAATTTAAATGAGGCAAACATGAAGGTTTAGAACCTGTGGATATTATACAATATTTAAATTTGATTTCTTGTTTTTCTTTTAATGATTTGATTTCTTTAATGGAAAGAGTGTTCTTTGTCTTAAATGAAGCTATTCCTTGATACAAAACAATTTTGTTTTTTTTCATTAAAAATTTGATCCCACTATTAATATTTTTGACTATTTCATTTTTTCTATTCATCATTTTTTTGAAATCAAAAAATAATTTTTCAAAAAAAATTCCGTGTGAAGAATAATGATTTTTAGCTAATGAAAAATATTTAGAAGAATCTAAAAGTGATTTAGAAGGAATGCACCCGACATTCAAACATGTTCCTCCCAATTTTTGGTATTTTTCTACAATAGCAGTACGAAGTCCTAATTGACTAGCTCTAATAGCGGAAACATATCCTCCTGGACCAGAACCAATAACAACAAGGTCATATACATTATTCATTATAAAATATTTTATGTTATATTCAAATTTACACACTTAATTACTTACATATCTAATACATATGCAAAAATAAGTGGAGCAACTATGGTTGCATCTGATTCTATAATAAATTTTGGAGTATCCTTATCAAGTTTTCCCCAAGTGATTTTTTCATTTGGAATAGCTCCTGAATAAGATCCATAACTCGTAGTAGAATCTGAAATTTGACAAAAGTAAGACCAAAAAGGAGTCGGATAAAATCCGATGTCTTGAGAGAGCATAGGGACTACACAAATAGGAAAATCTCCAGATATTCCTCCTCCAATCTGAAAAAAACCTATTTTATGTTTCATAGATTCTTTTTGATACCATTTAGCTAAATACATCATATATTCGATTCCATTTTTGACAAGAAAAGTTTGAAATTGTTTTTTCATACAACATGAAGCAAAAATATTTCCTATTGTGCTATCTTCCCAACCTGGAACTATCATGGGTATATTTTTTTTTGCAGCTGCTAATACCCAACTGTCTTTTGGATTTATGTTGTAATAAGGTTCTAAAACATTTTCTAATAACAATTGATAAATATATTCATGAGGAAAATAACGTTTTGATTTTTCTTGAGCTTTTTTCCATACTTGAAAAATATACTTTTGTAATTTTTTAAAAGCTTGTTCTTCTGGAATGCAGGTGTCTGTAACTCTATAATACCCTTTTTTCAAAAAATCTTTTTCATGATCCGGAGTTAAGTCTCTGTAATAAGGTATTTTTTTATAATGAGAATGAGCTATTAAGTTTAATATGTCTTCTTCTAAATTAGCTCCTGTACAAGAAATAATATGAACTTTATCTTTTCGAATCATTTCAGCTAATATCTTACCTAATTCTGCAGTGCTCATTGCTCCCGCTAGTGTAATCATCATTTTCCCATCATTTTGAGTATGATATTTATATGCTTTAGCAGCTTCTGATAAAGTTAAAGCATTAAAATGAAGAAAGTATTTTTCAATAAAAGAAGTAATAGAAGATTCTTTCATAATTTTTATTTTTTTATCTAGCTATTTGCACGGCTCTAGTTTCTCTAATCACTGTTACTTTTATTTGACCAGGATAAGTCATCTCATTCTTTATTTTTTCTGTTATCTCACAAGATAACTGAAAAGCTTTTTTATCATCAATTTTATCGCTCTCTACTAAGACACGCAGTTCTCTTCCTGCTTGTATAGCAAAGGCTTTATTAACTCCATCAAAACTAAAAGCTATATTTTCCAAGTTTTTTAGTCTTTTTGAATAGGATTCAAAAGAATTCCTTCTTACTCCAGGACGAGCTCCACTAATGGAATCTGAAACTTGTACTATAGGAGATAGTAGGACTTTCATCTCTATTTCATCATGATGTGATCCTATAGCATTGCAAACTTCCATATTTTCTCCATATTTCTCTGCCCATTGCATTCCTAAAATAGCATGAGGAAGTTCTGATTCGCTTTCAGGAACTTTACCTATATCATGCAATAGACCTGCACGTTTTGCTAATTTTGCATTTAAACCCAATTCAGAAGCCAATATCCCTGCCAAATGTGCTACTTCTCTAGAATGTTGCAACAGATTTTGACCATAAGAAGAGCGATATTTCATTCTTCCTATCATTCTAATTAATTCTGGATGAATTCCATGAATTCCTAAATCTATTATATTTTTTTTTCCTATTTCTACTATTTCTTCTTCAATTTGTTTTTCCGTTTTTGCTACTATTTCTTCAATTCTTGCAGGATGTATACGTCCATCAATCACTAATTTGTGAAGAGCTAATCTAGCTACTTCTCTACGAATAGGATTGAAGCAAGATAAAAGAATAGCTTCTGGTGTATCATCCACAATAATTTCTACTCCTGTTGCTTTTTCTAAAGCTCTTATATTTCTTCCTTCTCGTCCAATGATACGACCTTTGACATCATCTGATTCTATATTAAAAACAGAGACAGCGTTTTCTACGGCTTGTTCAGTTCCAATTCTTTGAATAGCTTGAATCACAATTTTTTTTGCTTCCATTTTTGCAGTAAACTGTGATTCTTCTATAATATTTTGAATGTGAGATTGTGCTTTTATTTTTGCTTCATTTTTAAGAATATCAATTAATTCATTTTTAGCTTCTTCAGAAGAATAGTTAGATATTTTTTCAAGCAATTCTATTTGCTTGATGTGCATATTTTTAAATTCTTCTTGTTTCTTTTTCAGAATTTTGTATTTTTTTTCATAATCATGAATTTGTGATTCTAAACGATTGTTTCTTTTAAAGTAGATTTCTATTTCTTTAGACAATCTATTTTCTTTTTCTTTTGTTTTACTTTCTATGTCTATTATTTTTCTCTCTCTGAGATGAACATCTTTTTCATGTTTCGATTTGAGTTCTATAAATTTTTCTTTTGCTTGAAGCATTTTCTTTTTTTTTATGGATTCACCTTCTTTCTCCGCATTTCTTATGATTTTTTTAGCTTGAAAATTAGCTTTTTCTAATAATTGAATATATTTTCTTAATATGGTTTTTTTTCCAAAAAAATAAGATGCAATAATTCCAATCACAAACCCCATGAGGACCGAAAATCCAACATTTATTTTCATATTTACTCAATTTAAATAAAAATAAAATAGACATTTTAATAACATTTTTAAAACAAAAAAACACTTAACAGAAACTAGAAAATTTCTTTTCTAAAAAGACTTTAACTGAATCAAGGATGACTATGATAAATATACGAAATTAAAGATGAGATTTTTTTAAATACATTTTTAACAAACGGAATTTGAATACATTATATATTTGTATGTAAAACTGAAATTTCTTATTAATGAAAAGAGCATATTTAGACAATGCGGCTACAACTCCTGTAAGGAATGAAGTCATTAAAGTCATGGTAAACACATTAAAATATTCATTTGGAAATCCTTCTTCTGTACAACACAGTTATGGAAGAGAAGCTCGTTCTATAATAGAAGAATCTAGAATTCGTATAGCAAAAAACATCATGGCTTCTCCTTCTGAAATTATTTTTACTTCTGGAGGGACTGAAGCGAATAATCTTGTATTAAGATCTTCTATATTAGACTTAGGAGTAAAGCATGTTTTGACTTCTCAATTGGAACATCTTTCTGTTTTACAAACTGTTTTAGATTTCAAAGATAAAGTATGTGTAAATTTCATTCAAATTCAAGAAAAAGGAGTTCTTAATTTAAATCATATGGAAGATCTTTTAAAAAGAAATTCTTCTAAAAAAACACTTGTAAGTCTAATGTATGCAAACAATGAAATTGGAAATCTGTTGGAGATAGATAAAATTATATTTTTATGTCAAAAATACAATGCTTATTTTCACTCAGATACTATTCAGATTATCGGAAATTTTCCTATTGATATGGAAAAATTTTCTTTTGATTTCGCCACTGCAAGTGCCCATAAGTTCTATGGGCCAAAAGGAGTAGGTTTTGTTTTTATTAGAAATCATATTTTAAAAAAAATAAAACATTTCATTACTGGAGGTTCTCAGGAATATGGAATTCGTTCTGGAACAGAAAATACACATGGAATAGCAGGACTTTCGGAAGCTTTACAGTTATCTTGTTGTAATTTTTCACATCACATAGAAAAAATACAAGATTTAAAATTTTATTGCATTTCAGAATTGAAAAAAATTATCCCAAATATTATTTTCAATGGACTATCATCTTCTCCTGATCAAAGTCTTCCCTCCATATTAAATTTTTTGTATCCAACAAAAAAAAAAGATTATTTATTGTATTTTCATTTGGATTTAATGGGTGTAGCCGTTTCTAAAGGAAGTTCTTGCAATAATAACGTGAAAAAAATATCTCATGTTATTCAATCTATCACAAATGAGAATTTACTAAATAAAATGATGCCTATTAGAATTTCTTTTGGAATTTTTAATGAAAAAAAAGACATAGATTTGTTAATAGAAGCTTTACAAAAAATCAGAAAAAAAAAAAATTTATCATAATTTCAAATATCTTATTATATTATTATATTTATGATCAAGTTAGTTGAATCAGTGAATCAGTGTATTTTTTTTAGATCTTCTATTGGAAAAAAAGTAGTTATGGCAACTACAGGTATTTTTCTAATGATTTTCTTGCTATTGCATTTGAGTGTTAATCTTTTTCTTTTTTCAGGAGAACAAACTTTTAATGAAGCTGTTTCTTTTATGAGAAGAAATTTCTTTATTCGAATCATGGAATATGTACTTGCTATAGGTTTTTTGATTCACATTTTATTTGGAATGAAATTGCATTTCAAAAATAAAAAAATAAAAGGAGAAGTAGATTATGCTATGAATTCTTATTTAACTACTTCATTTAGTAGTCGTACAATGATATATACAGGAGTTTTAATTTTATGTTTTTTAATTTTGCATCTCATAAATTTCATGATCCCCATGAAATATTCAAATCATCATTTAACTTCGGATTATAATATAGTTATTTCTTTATTTAAAAATCCTTTGTACACATTCATATATGTATTTTCCTTTTTTGTTTTAGGAATTCATTTGAATCATGGATTTCAGTCTTCTTTCCAATCTTTAGGATTGTCCAATAAAAAGAGGTTGATTTGGATACAAAAATTTGGTTTTTTTTATTTTTGGTTCATTTGTTCTGGATTTTCTATTATCGCTATTTGGTTTTTTTTCAACTAATATTTTTTTTGTCAATGACTAAAAATTCTTTGAAGTTAAATTCAAAAGTTCCATCAGGGACTATTAATTATAAATGGGAAAATCACAAGTCTACTTTAAAATTAGTCTCTCCTAATAACAGATCTAATATAGAAATTATTGTTGTGGGGACTGGATTGGCTGGAGGTTCGGCTTGTGCTTCTTTGTCTGAATTGGGATATCAGGTGAAAGCTTTTTGTTACCAAGATTCTCCTAGAAGAGCTCATTCTGTGGCCGCTCAAGGAGGAATCAATGCTTCTAAAAATTATAAAGGAGATAATGATTCTATTTATCAACTTTTTTATGACACAATTAAAGGAGGCGATTACAGATCTAGAGAAGCTAATGTTTATCGTTTAGCGGAAATTTCTTCTAATATTATAGATCAATGTGTAGCTCAAGGTGTTCCATTTGCTCGCGATTATGCTGGATATTTGGAAACTAGATCTTTTGGTGGAACAAAAGTTTCAAGAACTTTTTATGCTAAAGGACAAACAGGTCAACAACTGTTATTATCTTGTTATTCTGCTATGTCTAGACAAATAGGAAAAGGTCGAATCAAGATGTATAATCGTCATGAAATGCTTGATTTAGTAATTATAGAAGGTGTAGCTAGAGGGATTATTGCGCGAAATTTGATTTCGGGAGAAATAGAAAGACATACAGCAAACGCTGTAATAATAGCATCAGGAGGTTATGGAAATGTATTTTTTTTATCCACTAATGCAATGGGATCCAATGCAAGTGCTATATGGAAAGTTCATAAAAAAGGAGGACTCTTTGCTAATCCTTGTTACACACAAATACATCCTACTTGTATTCCAGTACATGGAAACTATCAATCCAAATTAACATTGATGTCTGAATCATTAAGAAATGATGGACGCATATGGGTCCCAAAAAAATTGGACGATGCTATTTCTATGCGAAATGGAACTAAAAAGCCTGAGAATATAAGTGAAGAAGAAAGAGACTATTACCTAGAAAGACGTTATCCTTCATATGGAAATCTTGTTCCAAGAGATGTTGCTTCTAGAGCGGCTAAAGAACGTTGTGAAAAAGGATTTGGAATAGAGGAAAATGAGACCAAAGAAGGTGTATTTTTGGATTTTCATTCTGCCATAAATAAATATGGAAAAGAAAAAGCGAATGAACTTGGAATTATAAATCCTAGTGACTTAGAAAAGATGAATTTAGGAGAAGAAGTCATAGAATCTAAATACGGGAATTTATTTCATATGTATGAAAAAATTACCAATCAAAATCCTTACAAAACTCCTATGAAGATTTATCCTGCAGTTCATTATACAATGGGTGGTTTGTGGGTAGATTATAATTTAATGTCATCCATTCCTGGATGTTATGTAATAGGGGAAGCCAATTTTTCTGATCATGGAGCCAATAGACTTGGAGCATCTGCATTAATGCAAGGATTAGCTGATGGATATTTTATTTTGCCATATACTATAGCAGATTATCTGTCTAGATACATAAGAGTTTCAAAAAAAATATCTACACAACATGAAGAATTTGATAAATCAGAAAAAAATGTAAAAGACAGAATTAAAAAACTTCTTCAAAACAATGGGAGTATGTCTGTTGATTATTTTCATAAAAGACTTGGAAATATTATGTGGGAGCATGTAGGTATGAGCCGAAATCATGTTGGATTATCTGAAGCCATAAAAAGTATACAACTACTTCGTGATGAATTTTGGAAAAATGTTTTTGTTCCTGGAAAAATTGATAATGGATTAAATGCTGAATTAGAAAAAGCTGGACGTGTAGCCGATTTTTTAGAATTGGGTGAATTGATGACAATGGATGCTTTGAATAGAAAAGAGTCTTGTGGAAGTCATTTTAGAGAAGAATATCAAACAAAAGAAGGAGAAGCTCTTCGCGATGACATTCATTATAAATATGTATCTGTATGGGAATATAAAGAAAATATGTCTATTAGTGATGAAATTATGTATAAAGAAAATTTAAATTATACTTTTGTGAAAGTCCAATCACGCTCTTATAAATAGAATATGAAAAAACTTCTGAATTTCAAATTAAAAATATGGAGACAAGAAAATAAGAAAGAAAAAGGTTATTTTAAAACTTATCAAGTTCATGATATATCTCCTAATAGTTCTTTTTTAGAAATGCTAGATCTTTTGAACAATCAAATCATATGTGATAAGAAGGAATCTTCAACTATAGCATTTGATCATGATTGTCGTGAAGGAATTTGTGGAATGTGTTCTTTATATATCAATGGAAGAGCTCATGGACCAGATAATTTAATCACTACTTGTCAATTACACATGCGTCATTTCCGTGATGGGGAAACTATATATGTAGAGCCTTGGAGAGCCAACCCTTTTCCTATAATTAAAGATCTTGTTGTCGATAGATCATCTTTTGATAGGATTATTATATCAGGTGGTTTTATTTCTGTAAACACATTAGGAAAAACAATAGATGGAAATATGATTCCTATTCCAAAAGATAAAGCAGATAAAGCTTTTGATGCAGCTACATGTATTGGCTGTGGAGCTTGTGTAGCTGCATGTAAAAATAGATCTGCCATGTTATTTGTTTCTGCAAAGGTTTCACAATTTTCCTTACTCCCTCAAGGAAAAATAGAAAGAAAAAAGAGAGTTATAAATATGGTGAATAAAATGGATGAAGAAGGGTTTGGATCTTGTACAAATACTAAAGCATGTGAAGCAGAATGTCCAAAAGGAATATCCACAGAGTATATTGCTTTCATGAATAATGAATATATTCGTTCATTTACTATTTGATTAATTTTTTATTCTCTTGAATATGGAATACCTAGATTTTGAAAAACCTATACAAGAAATTAAGGATCAATATCTTAAATGTGTTCTTATAGAAAAAAAAAGTGGAGTAGACATGAAGGAGGTTTGTAACCAATTACAATCCAAATTAGAAAAAACTATTAAAAAATTGCACAGCAATTTAACTCCTTGGCAAAGAGTTCAATTATCTAGACATCCAAATAGACCTTATACTTTAGATTATATACAGTCTATAACAAAAAAAGATTCTTTTGTAGAGTTGCATGGAGATCGTCATTTTGGAGATGACAAAGCTATGGTGGGAGGTTTTGGTAAGATAGAAGATAAGACTTTTATGTTGATAGGTACACAGAAAGGAAAAAATACTAAGGATAGGCAATACAGAAGATTTGGAATGCCTAATCCTGAAGGATATCGAAAAGCTTTGCGTCTGATGAAACTAGCGGAAAAATTTCGTAAACCTGTTGTTACTTTTATTGATACACCAGGAGCTTTTCCTGGAATTGAAGCGGAAAAAAGAGGTCAAGGGGAGGCGATTGGAAAAAATATTTATGAAATGATGTGTTTAAAAGTTCCGATTATTGTTTTAATTATAGGTGAAGGTGCTAGTGGAGGAGCTTTAGGAATTGGGATAGGAGATAAAGTTTCTATGATGGAAAATTCTTGGTTTTCTGTTATTTCTCCTGAAAGTTGTTCTACAATTCTTTGGGGAAAATGGGATAAAAAAGAGAAATCAGCAGAAGCATTAAAATTAACGGCAGAAGAGATGTATAAGTTAAATCTTATAGATGATATAATCAAAGAACCTTTGGGCGGAGCACATTTTTGTCCAAAAAAAGCGTATAAGCTAGTTAAAAAACAGATCATAAAATATTATAAACAATTATCTATTCTTGACATAGAATCTCTTATTAGAAAAAGAAAAAAGAAGTATATTTCCATAGGTTATTTTGATGAATAGCCTTAAAAAAAAACTCTACTGTAAATAATTTTATGAATCAAATGAATTGGGTCAGACAAGAAGAAGAAAAAAATTTTCATTCTAGAAAAGGGAAAATACCTCCTCAGGCATTAGATTTGGAAGAAGCCGTGATAGGAGCTATCATGATAGATAAAAAGGGGTTAGATGAAATTATTGATATACTTTTTCCTGAAGTTTTTTACAAAAAAGCACATCAAGAAATCTTTAGTGCAGTACAAAGATTATATCATAATTCTAAACCGGTTGATTTATATACTGTTTCTAACGAACTTCGTAAGATTGGAAAATTGGAATTAGTAGGAGGAGAATTTTATTTGATAGAATTAACACAAAAAGTTATTTCTTCAGCACATATAGAGTATCATAGTCGGATCGTGTTGCAAAAGTTTCTTTTAAGAAAATTAATCAGTATATCTTCTGATATTATTCAAAAATGTTATGAGGAGAGTACAGACGTATTTGATCTTTTAGATCATGCAGAATCAAAACTTTTTGAGATTAACCAGAAATATTTGATCACAAAAAAATATGAAACAACTCAATCTCTCATAAAAAAAGCTATTGATAAAATAAAAAAAGCGGAAAAAGAAGGATTAAGTGGAATTTCTTCTGGATTCCACAAAATGGATAAGATTACTTCCGGATGGCAAAATTCTGATTTAATTATACTAGCTTCTAGACCTGGTATGGGAAAAACAACTTTTATGTTGTCCATCGTTAGAAATATTGTTGTGGAACAAAAAATTCCGGTTCTAATTTTTTCATTAGAAATGTCTTCTATTCAATTAATCACAAGACTGATTTCATCAGAAACCGGTATTTCTTCAGAAAAAATAAAAAGAGCTAGTTTATCTAGTTCAGATTGGGAATGCTTGATTAATAAAACAAAAAATTTGAAGGATGCACCTCTATTTATAGATGATACTCCTTCTTTATCTATATTTAGTTTTCGTGCTAAATGTCGTCGTTTGATATCTCAGCATAGAATAAAATTAATATTGATAGATTATATGCAATTAATGGTAATCAATGATCATGGTTCTAAATTGCCAAATAGAGAGCAAGAGATATCAGTTATTTCTAGGAATTTGAAATCTATAGCTAAGGAACTTGATATTCCTATTATAGCTTTATCACAGCTTTCTAGAGCTGTTGAAACAAGAGGAGGAAGTAAACGTCCTTTGTTATCTGATTTACGTGAATCCGGTGCGATTGAGCAAGATGCAGACATTGTTTTATTTATTTATAGACCTGAATATTATGGATTTAAAAATTGGGATTCTGATGAAGATAATGATTCTTGTATTGGTGAAGCAGAAATTATAATAGCTAAACATAGAAATGGAGGATTAGATAAATTTCGTTTAAAATTTATAAGTGATCAAGCCAAATTTATAAACTTTGAAGAAAAAAAACGGCCCTCATTAATTTGGGAAGAGGATTACAAAAAAAATATTCTTGATCAAAAGATTTTATCTCCTTATGGTGATTTTGATAATATTCATTCAGAATCTCAATATAATAGTGAAATCGATTTTAATAATGAAGATGAGGATATAAAATAAAAGTATATTGAATTTTGAATGGTTTTTTTCTAAAAAAACAGTTTGGAAAGATTGTAGTCAAAATAGAACTCTTCGAACAATAGTTATAATAACACAAACGACAATAATTTTTGGTTTAATTATTGCTATTTTAACTTTTTCTATAGGATTTGGATTTAAAGAAATTATAAAAGATAAATTGTTAAATGTTAGAGGTCAAGTTTTTGTAGAAAAGAAAAATTCAGCTTTTTCTATAAAAAATAGATATTTTTTTGAAAAAAAATATCTTAATTCTAACTACATTAAACAAATTTATGGAATTGTTGAAAATGATATAATTATTGGAACGAATAATAAAACAGGAAGATATATATATAAAGGATTATATGAAGATTATAATCCTATTTTTTTTAAATATTTTTTAGTCGAGGGTAATTTTTGTTACAAAAAAAAAAATTATGATTGCAATAAAAACATTATTTTATCCAAAAAAATCTCCTTATCATTAGGATTAAATATTGGATCAAATGTGAAAATAGATTTCCTTTTTTTTAAAGGAAAAGGGGAACCTTCCATTGTCTCCAAAAAATTTATAGTTTCTGGTTTATACGAAACAGGAATTCCAGAATTTGATGATCTATATATTATTGGAAATATAAAATCGATTCAACAGATTTATGGATGGAAAGAAGATTTATCAGAAAAATTTGAAATTTTTGTATCTTCTTTTCTTTACAACAAAGAAAATATTAAGAAAAAAATTTTTAAAAAAATACCTCATAGTTTTTTAATTAAAACTATTTATGATCAAAACAGTCGTGATCTTACAGAATGGATAAATATATTTGATACAAATATACTTGTTATTAGTTTTATTGTTTTTATATCACTAGTCATAAATATGATTGTATTTATTCTGATACTTCTTTTGGAAAGAATTAGAACTATAGGGATTTTAAAAACTTTAGGAGCTCAAAATAAAGTTATACACAAAATATTTCTGTTTTATGTTCTGCAAATATTTATTCCATCATTAATCATAGGGAATACTATAGGAATTACCTTATTGATACTGCAAAAAAAATTTCATTTAGTATCACTAAACAAAATACAATATTTTGTAGATTTTGTTCCAATTTGTATTAATATAAGCCATATTGTCATTATCAATTTAGCTATTTCTTTGATTTGTTTTGTGACAATATTTTTTCCTACTTTATTTATTATTAATAAAATTCCTATCATAAAAGTAGTAGAATTTGAATAAATCTCAAAATTTAATTTTGTATTTTTGTTTATGATAAAAAAAAATTCAATTAATTTTTGACACTTGTAAAATCTTCATCTGGAATAAGGGGAACATTGGGAGGAAAAGTAGGAGAAGGTTTTTCTCCTATAGATATAATTAAATTTTCTGCTGGATATGTTTACTGGATGAAAAGGAAATATAAAAGAAAAAAGAAGTATGTTATCATCTTAGGTAGAGATGGTCGAGTTACTTCTGCTTTATTTCAACAGTTTTTAATAATCACTTTTAGAAGTCTTGGAGTAGATGTTATAAATATTGGTTTATCTACAACTCCTACTGTTGGAATAGCCGTTATGAATGAAAAAGCTGATGGAGGAGTCATGTTAACGGCTAGCCATAATCCTAAAAATTGGAATGGATTAAAGATGTTTAATTCTTGTGGAGAGTTTCTATCTGAAGAAGATTTTCAAAAATTATTTTATATAACAGAAAAAGAAGATTTTAGATTTTCTTCTTATAAAAAATTAGGGTCTCTTTTTCATAGAAAGGATTATATTCAAAAACATATAGAAAAAATTCTTTCATTACCTATTATAGATAGGGATATCATTAAAAAAGCAAGATTAAAAATTGTGATAGATGGAATCAACTCAACAGGAGGAATAGCTGTTCCTATTCTTTTAAAACATTTGGGTGTTCATGTCATAGAGATGCATTGTGATCCTCACGGTGATTTTATTCACAATCCTGAACCTATCAAAAAAAATTTAAAAGAAATATGTAATAAAGTTCCGGAAATCAAAGCAGATTTAGGGATTTCCGTAGATCCAGATGTTGATCGTGTAGTATTTATTTGTGAAAATGGAGATTTTTTTGGAGAAGAATATACTTTAATATCCATTGCTGATTATGTATTGAAAAATAAATTGGGACCTGTTGTTTCTACATTATCTTCTTCTCATGCATTAAAAGATCTTGCTATCAAAAAAGGTGTTCCTTATCATTCTACTTCTGTAGGAGAAGTTCATGTTATCAAAAAAATGAAAGAAGTTCATGCTGTGATTGGAGGAGAAGGAAATGGAGGAATTGTTTATCCTGAATTCCGTTATGGAAGGGATGCATTAGTAGGAATTGCTTTATTTTTAACTCAAATAGCTAAACTTTCTAATATTTCATTATCCAAATTGAAAAAAAAATATTCTAATTTTTTTATGTCTAAAAAGAAAATCAGACTTTCTTCTCATGAAAGAATTAAAATATTACTAAAAAGAATAAAGGAAAAGTATAAAGGAAAAAAAATGAATTTGAGTGATGGAATTAAAATTGATTTATTAAATAATGAATGGATACATATAAGAAAATCTAATACGGAAAATATTATTAGAATACATACAGAAAGTTTTTCAAAAAAAAGAGCTGATTTATTAGCAAAAGAAATTGTGTGTGAAGTGAAAAAATTATAAAAAGTTATGTTACAAAATCTTATTAGATATACAGAAGATAAATTTATTCATAGAAATGAATTTCCGTTATTTAATTCCGGAGATACTATTACTGTTTTTTTTGAAATTAAAGAGGGAGAAAAAAAAAGAATCCAATCTTTTAAAGGAGTAGTTATAAAAAAACAAGGAAAAGGATTAACCAAAACATTCACCATTCGAAAAATAAGTGTTGGTGGTATAGGAATAGAACGCATATTTATTTTCAATCAACCAAACATACAAAAAATAGAAGTTCATAAGAAAGGAAAAGTTCGTAGATCTAAAATTTATTATTTTAGATTTCTTAAGGGAAAGAAAGCAAGAGTTAAAAGCTAAGGTTGATAAGATTGAAATGAAAAGCAAAAAAGAGCGTACAACGGTTCTCTCTTTTTTGCTTTTTTTTAAAATCCTAATTATTTATTATTTTTTTCGTTTTCTTCAGTAGTTACTTTTTCTTTTTCAGATGGAGTTCCGTTCTCCTCATTATTATTTTTTGCGGATTCCTCACTACTAGAAGTTGCAGGAGGAGTGTTTGTAGGAGTGGAATCTGTTTGATTTTCATTATTATTAGCTGTTTTTTCCTCTTCCGTTGTAGTAGAGGGATTTTCATTTTTATTTTTGTTATTACAACTGATAGTAAACAAAAATATAGCCAATAGGATAATAGTTACAGTTATTCTTAATTTTTTCATCATAATCAATAGTATTTCAATTATTACATATTCTGGTTTTACATATTTTGGGCAAATTTATATAAAAATTTGGAATGAAAAAATATATCTGTATTTTTTTCCTAAAAGGCAATATAACCAAATTTTTTTAAGTTTGAAAATAAGAACATTATAAAATTACGTTTTTTCATTAAACTAAACAAAATTATATATTTTTAAAAATAAAAAATTATGTCTTTAAATAAAAAGATTTTAAAAGAGGCTCTAACTTTTGATGATGTTTTGCTTGTCCCCTCCTATTCTTCAATTCTTCCATCAGATGTCTCTCTTAAAACTTATCTAACACCTGATATTTCTCTAAACATTCCCATATTGAGCGCCGCCATGGATACAGTGACTGAATCTTCTTTAGCTATATCTATAGCTAGGGAAGGAGGAATAGGAATTATTCATAAAAATATGAGTATAAAGAATCAATCAGAAGAAGTTTACAGGGTTAAAAGAAGTGAAAGTGGAATGATAGATGATCCTATTACACTTTCCAGAAATTCTACACTGAAACATGCTCAATTTCTTATGAAGAGATATCAAATATCTGGACTTCCTGTTATAGAAAAAGATCATTCATTAATAGGAATTATTACGAGAAGAGATATCAAATATCGTACGGATTTGGATTCTTTAGTCGAAGAAGTAATGACAAGAGAAAACTTGATCACTTCTAAAAAAAATATTACTTTGGAAAAAGCAAAGAATATTTTATTAAAAGAGAGAATAGAAAAATTACCTATTGTAGATGACTATAATAAATTGATAGGATTAATCACAATTAGGGATATAGATAATTTAATTGAGAATCCTAATGCATGCAAAGATTCTAGAGGACGTCTTCGTGTAGGAGCAGCTGTTGGGATAGATCTACATACTTTAGAAAGAGTAGAATCTTTAATCAAAGTAGGAGCAGATCTAATAGCTATAGATTCAGCTCATGGCCATTCTTCTAGAATATTAAAAGTTATTAAATCAATCCGTTATTCTTTTCCAAGAATTTCATTACTAGCTGGAAATGTAGTCACAAAAGAAGGTGCTAAAGATTTGATAGATGCTGGTTCTACTGTTTTAAAAGTAGGAATAGGTTCTGGCTCTATTTGTACGACAAGAGTAATAGCTGGAGTAGGTATGCCTCAAATAACAGCCATTAATGATGTATATGAATACGCAAAACAAAGAAATATAAATGTGATTTCTGATGGAGGAATTAGATATTCAGGAGACGTGGTAAAAGCTATTGCTGCAGGAGCGAGTTCTGTTATGATTGGTAGTTTATTTGCAGGAACAGATGAAGCTCCTGGCGAAGAAGTGATTTTTAAAGGAAGAAAATTTAAAACTTATGTTGGAATGGGTTCTTTAATTGCTATGAAAAGAGGAAGTAAAGATCGTTATTTTCAATTTAGTGAAAAATCTGTTCCAGAAGGAATAGAAGCTATGGTTCCTTACAAAGGAAAAATGAAAGATACAATTTATCAAATTTGTGGAGGATTGCGTTCTGGTATGGGTTATTGTGGTGTTTCATCCATTACAGAATTAATGAAAAAAGGAAAATTTGTACGAATAACTAATTCAGGATTAAAAGAAAACCATCCACATAGTGTCAGCATTACAAAAGAAACTCCAAATTATTATCTAAATACCCGGAACGGGATTTGAACCCGTACGATCACAATGATCACAGGATTTTAAGTCCTGTGTGTCTACCAATTTCACCACCCGGGTTTTTTTTAAAGCGAGAAACGGGATTTGAACCCGTGGCCCCGACCTTGGCAAGGTCGTGCTCTACCAACTGAGCTATTCTCGCCAATCATATGAACTAATTTAAAAACACTTTTGTATATGAAGCAAATTATTTTAATTAATGATCTAATAAATTTTTAATTTCATTCATTTTGACAGGTGCATCTTCAAGAGATAGAGAATTAACATGATCTATTTTAATTTGTTTATTTTTTATCTTTTTCATTTTTTAATGTTTTTAATATTTCTTTTGCTCTATCAACGATTTTTATGGGCATTCCAGATATCTTTGCTACGTGAATCCCAAAACTATTCTCACTTCCTCCAACCATCAATTTTCGCATAAAAATAATATTATCATCAATTTTTTTCACGTAAACATGATAATTTTTTATTCTTTTAAAAAAAGAACTCATTTCATTTAATTCATGATAATGAGTAGCAAATAAAGTTAGAGGTCGTAAATTATTTTCATGTAAAAATTCAACAATAGATTTTGCTATTGAAATACCATCATAAGTGCTTGTTCCTCTTCCTATTTCGTCTAAAATAAGAAAGCTTCTTTTGGAAATATTATTGAGTATACTTGCTGTTTCGTTCATTTCTACCATAAAAGTGGATTCTCCCAAAGAAATATTATCTGAAGCTCCTACTCTGCTAAATATTTTATCTATTAATCCTATTTCTGCATACTCAGCTGGAACAAAACTTCCAATATGAGCCATTAGTATGATAATAGCTGTTTGACGTAAAATAGCAGATTTTCCGGACATATTTGGTCCTGTTATGATCATAATTTGTAGGTCTGATTTATTTAAAATAATATCATTTGGAATGTAAGATATTTTGGATATAAACTGTTTTTCAATAACTGGATGTCTTCCTTTTATAATGCATATTTTTAAAGAGTGATCAATTTTTGGTTTGACATAATTGTTTTCTAATGCTAGATTAGAAAAGGAGCATAAAACATCTAATTCTGCAATTGCTTTTGCATTTTTTTGCAGATATTTTACTTTTTCTAGAATTTGATCAATTAAATTATTGAATATTTCTTTTTCTAAAGAGAATATTTTTTGTTCAGCATTCAAAATTTTCAATTCATAGTTTTTTAATTCTTCGGTTATATATCTAACAGAATTAGCTAACGTTTGTTTTTGAATCCAGTGAGATGGAATCTTATGTTTTTTTGAAGTTTTTACTTCAAAAAAATACCCAAAAATATTATTGTATCCAATTTTTAAATTATTGATTCCTGTATTTAATTGTTCTATTTTGCAAAGTTTTTCCAAATATTCTTTTTGCGAAAAATATAGCATACGAATTTCATCTAATTCTTTAGAAAATCCTTTGATGATTACATTTCCTTTTCCTTTTTCAATTTGATGTGGAGGATTTTCCTGTATGGTATTAACAATTTTTTCAGATACAATATTGCAATCTTGAAAAGAATTTACAAAATCTACAAGAATTTGGGATTCTTGATATAAAATTTTTTTTTTTATTTCAGTAATAGAAATCAAAGATTTGTGCAGTGTATATATTTCACGAGGAGATACTTTACCGATAACCATTTTAGAAATCATTCTTTCTATATCATGAATATCTTTAAGTTTTTTTTTTATGAAATTACGGATAGAATTATTGGAGTATAATTCTTGGACTATTTTATGACGTTTTTTTATATGAAATATATTTATTAAAGGAAAAAGGATCCAATTTTTCAATAATCTTCCTCCCATAGGAGTGATTGTCTGGTCCAGAACATGAATTAAAGAAACTCCTTCTTTGTTTAAAGAATGAAATATTTCTAAATTTTGAAAAGTGAAGTGATCAATCCACATATGTTCTTCTTTTTTTATCCTTCGTATGTTAGAAATGTGTTTGATATTGAAATGTTGTGTATTGTGTAAATAAGATAATATCACTCCAGAGGAAACAATTCCTAATTTTAAATCATCAATTCCAAATCCTTTTAAAGAATTGGTTTTAAAATGTGATGTCAATTTTTCATATGCGAATCTATAATCAAATATCCAATCTTCCATTAAAAAAGTATAATACTTATTTTTTAATAATTGGTCAAAAAATTTCTTTTCTCTTCTTTGAAAAAGAATTTCGCTGGGATTAAAAAGTTTTAAATATTGTAATACATTATTTTTTTTATCTTCGGTTATAAAAAATTCTCCTGTAGAAACATCTAAAAAACTTAATCCTAAGTTATTCATCCCTACATGAATAGAAGCTAAAAAATTGTTTGATTTGGTTTGTAAAATATTTTCATTTATAGCTATTCCCGGAGTTACAAGTTCAGTTACTCCTCTTTTTACTATATTTTTTCCTTTTTTTGGTTCTTCTAACTGATCACAAATCGCTACACGTAATCCTGAACGTATTAATTTTGGTAAATAAGTATTTAACGAATGATAAGGAAATCCTGCTAGATGAAGATTAGATCGCTTAGTTAAAACAATATTTAATATTTTAGAACATTTAACAGCATCTTCTCCAAAGATTTCATAAAAATCTCCAACTTGAAATAATAAAATTGTATCTGGATATTTAGTTTTTATATCATTATATTGCTTAATTAATGGAGTTTCTTCTTTTTTTTTACAACAAGAGTTATCGTTTTTATTCATACAAAATGTAATTATTTAGAGTAAAATAGAAGATTTTTAATTTATTATTACAATAAAAACCTTATGTCAAAAAGATTTAGAGAATATAAAAAACTGGATCTTAATAAGATAACCATAGAAATATCTGAATATTGGAAAAAACATAAGATTTTTCAAAATAACTTTAATTTTTCTAATAAAAAAGAATCATCTTTCTATGTTTTATATGAAGGGCCCCCTTCTTTGAATGGAAAACCGGGAATACATCATTTATTGGCTAGAACTATAAAGGATATTTTTTGTAGATATTATACTTTAAAAGGGAAAAAAGTATTTAGAAAAGCTGGTTGGGATGCTCATGGACTTCCTATTGAGCTGAATGTTGAAAAAGAAATGGGTATTACTAAAAATGATATAGGAAAAAAAATTAGTGTAAAAGAATATAATCAATTTTGCAAAAACTTTGTCTATAAATCATTAAAAGAATGGTTATTATTTACAGAAAAGATAGGTTATTGGATAGATTTAGATGATTCTTTTTTAACTTGTAATGCAAAATATATAGAGAGTGTATGGTGGTTAATTAAAAAATTTTATTGTAATAATTTTATTTACAAAGATTTAACTATTCAACCTTATTCTCCTGCTGCAGGAACAGGATTGAGTCATCATGAATTAAATATGCCGGGGACTTACAAAAAAGTGGAACAAATATCTCCATTTTTAAAATTTAAAACTATAAAAAATACTTTACCGAAAAAATTAAAAAATGTTTTAGGGGATATATATTTTCTATCATGGACCACTACTCCCTGGACTCTACCTTCAAATACGGCATTAGCCGTTGGATATGATATAGATTATGTTTTGGTCAGTACTTATAATGCTTATACTTCTTGTAAAGAAAATATTATTTTCTCTGAAAAATTGATTCATCGAATATTGCTATCAAATAAATTTTATTCTGTTTCAAATAATCTTGAATTAGATATATCAAATGCTAAAAGCCATAATAAAATTCCTTATTTCATAGTGGAAAAATTTAAAGGGAAAGAATTAATCTGTAGTAGGTATGAACAATTATTACCTTGGTTTAAACCTTATTATAACGAAAGAAATGCATTTCAAGTTATAGAAGGAGATTTTGTAAACGTAGATGAAGGGACAGGAATTGTTCATATATCTCCTACATTTGGAATAGAAGATTTTATGATAGCCAAGAAATATAAAGTTCCGCCAATGTTACTTTTAAATGAAGATAACATGCCTGTTCCTTTAGTTGATTTGCAAGGTCGATTTTTAAAAATTTTTCCTCATGGATTTGGAGGAAAATATGTGAAAAAAGATTTCAATCCTTTGGATTCAAATTTTTTTTCAGCAGACCAAGAAATAGTCCTTTTTCTAGAAAAAGAACAAAAAATATTTAGAACAGAAAAGTATATTCATTTTTATCCACATTGTTGGAGAACAGAAAAGCCAATACTCTATTATCCTTTAAATTCATGGTTTTTCAAAACTACAGAGATAAAAAATAAAATGATTCTTTTAAATCAAAAAATAAAATGGCATCCTGAATTTACAGGTAAAAAACGTTTTGATTCTTGGTTAAAGAGTACAAAAGATTGGAATTTATCTCGTGCTAGATATTGGGGGACGCCTCTTCCTATTTGGAGAACAGAGAAAGGAGACGAAGAAATAGTTATTGGATCAATTAAAGAATTATTTATGGAAATTCAAAAATCTATTAAACATGGATTTATGTCTTCTAATATGTTTAAAGATTTTATATTGGATGACATGAGTAATGAAAATTATAATAAGATCGATTTACATAAACATGTTTTAGATAAGATTGTATTAGTGTCTTACAAAGGAAAACCTATGAAGAGAGAGTCTGATTTAGTCGATGTATGGTTCGATTCTGGAGCTATGCCGTATGCTCAATTTCATTATCCTTTCGAAAATAAGGAATATATCGATAAAAATTTATTATTTCCTGCTGATTTTATTTCGGAAGGAATAGATCAAACAAGAGGATGGTTTTTTACTCTGCATGTTATTAGTAGTATGTTGTTTAATTCTATAGCATATAAAAATGTAATATCAACAGGATTAATTTTGGATAAACATGGACATAAAATGTCTAAAAGTAAAGGAAATACTATAAATCCTTTTAATTTAATCAATAATTATGGTCCTGATGCAATACGTTGGTATATGATATTTAATTCTGAACCTTGGGATAATCTGAAATTTGATGTAAAGGGAATTCATACCATAATCAACAAATTTTTTGGAACATTATATAATATCTATTCTTTTTTTGTTTTGTATGCTAATATTGATGGTTTTTCTTATAGAGAAGAAGAGTGCTCCAATTACACTGAATTAGATCTTTGGATTCTTTCTGAATTAAACACTCTGATAAAAAAAGCAGATGATTATTATTCTAATTATAATTCAACTAAAGTAGCACGTTTGATTTCATCTTTTGTATTAGACCAATTGAGTAATTGGTACATCAGATTGTGTAGAAGAAGATATTGGAAAGAAAAATACACAGAAAATAAAATATCTGCATATCAAATACTTTATAAATGCTTAATTGTTATAGCAAAGTTGACATCTCCTATTATTCCATTTTTCTCTGAAAAATTGTATTTGGATTTAAATTCTATTACCAATAAAGAAAATTGTAAAAGTATTCATTTGACTAGTTTTCCTAACTATAATCTAAGTTTAATTGATAGAGAATTGGAAAAAAGAATGTCTTTGATTCAAAAAATAACTACCATGGTTTTTTCTATTCGAAAAAAAAATAGAATTAAAATTCGTCAGCCTTTGCAAAAGGTACTCATTCTTATTTCTGATGAAAAAATACGTTTTCAATTGGAAAAATCATCTAAAATTCTTATGAAAGAAGCTAATGTGAAAGAGATAGAATTTTCTGATTCTTATAAAAATTTAGAATTGGTTAAACACATTAAACCAAATTATCAATCTTTGGGTCCTAGATTTGGATATAGAACTCAAGGTATTTCCAAAATTATAGAAAAATTTACTCAAGAAGAAATTAGAGAAGTCGAAAAGAATAAAAAATGTGTAATTTTTTTACAGGATCAAAAAATCCTTCTTTTTTTAGAAGATGTAAAAATTACTACTGAATATATTAAAAATTGGTCTATTCTATTTGATCATGAATTAACAATAGCATTAGATTTACGTATTACAGATTCTCTTCGTGAGGAGGGGTTCATGAGAGAATTAATTAGATATATACAAAGATTGAGAAAAAAACGTAACTATGATGTAGTCGAAAAAATATTTTTATACATAAGAACTGTTCAAAAAGTACAATTGATTATACAAAATAACAAAGATTTTCTTTGTCAAGAAACTCTTGCTGCTGATATTTTTTTACAAGAAAAAAATATGAAAAAAAAGGAAATGGAATTTTTTTTTGTGGAAAATTTTGAAGAAAAATTAATGCTATATATACAAATTCGAAAAGTCGAAAATATATAAAATGGAAAAAAAAGGAAAACAAAGGTATTCTATGGAGGAGAGAAAAGAGTTTCGTAAACTTATACTTGAAAAATTAGAAAAAGCCAAGAAAGATTTATCAATTTTTAAAGATTCTTTTTCTAATAATCAGGATAATGGTACAGATGATACTTATCCTACTTTTAAAGCTTTTGAGGAAGGATCGGAAACTTTGAGTAAGGAACAGAACGCTCAAATTGTGGAACACTTACAAAAATTCATAAAAAGTTTAAATGCTGCTTTAATTAGAGTGGAAAATAAAGATTATGGAATTTGTCGGATAACAAAAAGATTAATTCCTAAAGGACGTCTTATGGCTGTTCCTCATACTACTTTAAGTATAGAAGGGAAAAGACTTGTAGAAAAAAGAAACAAGTAATTTGAAAAAAATTTTTTTAGTTGTTTTTTCTATTTTATTAATAGATCAAATTTTAAAAATTTATATTAAAACCCATTTTGAATTGGGGAATGGAGTATCCATATTTCCTTTTTTTTGGATTCTTTTTGTGGAAAATCCTGGAATGGCTTATGGTTTTTATCTTGGAAATGGATATTATGGAAAAATATTATTAAGTATTCTTCGTTTTTTTTTAGTTTGCTTAATATTCCTTTTTCTTTATAAAAATGTAAAAAAAGGATCTTCTAATTATTTAACTATTCCTACTAGTTTGATTTTGTCGGGAGCTATGGGTAATTTTTTAGATAGTGCTTTATATGGATTGTTATTTAACACAGGTACAGTTTATAGCAAAGAACATCATAAATGGATTCCTTATTTAGGAATATCTAAAATCAATTATTTTAGTGGTGGATATGCATCCTTCATGAAAGGATGTGTAGTAGATATGTTTTATTTTCCTATAATGGATACTCATTTTCCTGATTGGATTCCTTTTGTTGGAGGTTTTCATTTTCAATTTTTTAAACCGGTTTTTAATGTATCCGATATGTCTATATTTATTGGTGTTATTTTATTCTTAATATTTAAAAACAGAATCAAAAATGTAAAATTTTTGTGACTTTTATTATTTTTTTGAGAATTATAAAAATCTCTATAGATTTGTACTACCCTGATTTCCATTATGACGAATAAAATTTGATTTGCCGGTGTAGCTCAGTTGGTCAGAGCACGTGATTTGTAATCTCGGAGTCGTGGGTTCGAATCCCTCCACCGGCTTTTTCAGGGGAGATACTCAAGTTTGGTTAACGAGGACAGACTGTAAATCTGTTGGCTATGCCTTCGCAGGTTCGAATCCTGCTCTCCCCATTTTCATAAAGCGGAAGTAGCTCAGTTGGTAGAGCATCAGCCTTCCAAGTTGAATGTCGCGGGTTCGAATCCCGTCTTCCGCTCTAAAGAAATATTATGGCCAATGTAGCTCAGTGGTAGAGCACTTCCTTGGTAAGGAAGAGGTTACGGGTTCAATTCCCGCCATTGGCTTTTTTTTGAACTTTTTAATAATTTGATCATGGCAAAAGAAAAATTTAAACGAGACAAACCACATTTAAATATAGGAACAACAGGTCATGTTGATCATGGAAAAACTACTTTAACTGCTGCTATTACAAAAGTATTATCTGAGATAGGATTAGCGGAAGAAAAAAGTTTTGATGCCATAGATAATGCTCCTGAGGAAAAAGCTAGAGGAATTACTATTAATACATCTCATGTTGAATATGAGACAATAAAACGACATTATGCTCATGTAGATTGTCCTGGACATGCAGATTATGTAAAAAATATGATAACAGGAGCAGCTCAAATGGATGGGGCCATTTTAGTTGTAGCAGCTACAGATGGTCCTATGCCTCAAACTAGAGAACATATATTATTGGCTCGTCAAGTAGGAGTTCCAAAAATAGTAGTGTTTATGAATAAAGTGGATCAGGTAGATGATCCTGAATTATTGGAATTAGTAGAAATGGAAATTAGAGAATTACTTTCCAAATATGAATATGATGGAGAAAATATTCCTATTGTGCAGGGATCAGCTTTGGGTGCTTTAAATGGAGAAAAAAAGTGGGTTGATAAGGTGAAAGATCTTATGAAAATATTAGATGATTATATTCCTGAACCTGTTCGTGAAATGGATAAACCTTTTTTGATGCCTGTAGAAGATGTTTTCACTATAACAGGGAGAGGGACCGTGGCAACAGGTCGTATTGAAAGTGGGATTATTAATACAGGAGATTTAGTGGATATTATAGGAATGGTAGATAAAAAATTATCTTCTACTGTAACTGGTGTTGAGATGTTTAGAAAAATATTGGATAAAGGTCAAGCTGGAGATAATGTTGGTCTTTTATTACGTGGAATAGAAAAAAAAGATATTCGAAGAGGAATGGTTATTGGAAAGCCAGGATCCGTAAAATCTCACAAAAAATTTAAATCTGAAGTATATGTTCTCACAAAAGAAGAGGGAGGAAGGCATACTCCTTTTCATAATAAATATCGTCCTCAATTTTATTTGAGAACAACAGATGTAACAGGAGAAATTCATCTTCCAAAAGGAGTAGAAATGGTAATGCCGGGAGATAATGTTTCTATGGAGGTGGAATTACATCAGCCTGTTGCATTGAGTGAAAATTTACGTTTTGCCATTCGTGAGGGAGGAAAAACAGTGGGGGCAGGACAAGTAATTCGTATAATGGATTAATATTATTATTTTTGATACGGATGTAGCTCAGTTGGTAGAGCATCGGTCTCCAAAACCGAAGGTCGTAAGTTCGATTCTTACCGTCCGTGCATGGTTTTTGACAGAAGACGATATGAAAGAAAATAATTTTTTTTTGGAAATTTATGATGAATTTTTTCATCGTATTACATGGCCTAAGTGGAATGATTTACAAGCAACAACAATGATCGTCTCTTTTTTTTCTATATTTCTATCCATATTTTTATATGGAGTGGATGTTTTTTTCATTTTTTTAATTAAGAGATTGTTTTCTTTATAAAGAAATTATTATATGGATTTGGAAAGAAAATGGTATGTAATTAAAACTATTAGTGGACAAGAAAACAAAGTTAAATCATATATCGAGAATGAAGTTAGAGATAATGGATTTCAAGAATATATAGGAAGAGTCTTGGTTCCTATTGAAAAAGTTATACAAATGAGAAAAGGAAAAAAAATTCACAGAGAGAAAGTTCATTATCCTGGATATGTTATGGTGGAAGCAAATTTAGAAGGAGAAGCCGTTCATGCAATTAAAAATGTTCCTGGAGTTATTAATTTTTTAAGTGAAGGAAAGGGTGGTTCTGCTGTTCCTATCCCTATGAGAAAAGAGGAAGTCAATAAAATGTTAGGAAAAATAGATGAACTGTCTGAAAATTATGAAAATATTAATATCCCCTTCGTAGTTGGAGAAACAATTAAAGTTATCGATGGCCCTTTTACTGGTTTTAATGGGACAATTGAAAAAATTAATGAAGAAAAAAGAAAATTAGAATTAGCTGTTTTGATTTTTGGAAGAAAAACTCCATTGGAATTAAATTTCACACAAATAGAAAAAATTTAAAATTAAATCATGGTTATAGAAAACAAAAGAGTTATAAAAAGAATTAAAATTCAAAAAATCAATGGAGGAAAAGCTAGTCCTGCTCCACCAATTGGTCCTATTTTGGGCAGTTCTGGAGTCAATATAATGGAATTTTGTAAACAATACAATTCTCGTACTCAAGAAAGAAAAGGAGAAATATGTCCTGTTGTGATAACTGTATATGAAGATAAATCATTTTCTTTCATAATCAAAAAACCTCCGGTTTCTGTTCAATTATTGAACATGATGAAAAAAGAAAAAGGGTCTAAAGAATCCAATCGATCCAAAATTGGAAAAATAAGTTTGGATAAAATTAAGATGATTGCAAAAAATAAAATGGCAGATTTGAATTGTTTTACAATTAAATCTGCCATATCTATGGTTTCTGGTACTGCAAGATCTATGGGAATAGAAGTAGAAGCCTAAAAAAATACTCCATTTATTTTAGTATGTCAATAAAATTAACTAAAAATAGAAAGAAAATTATAGAAAAAATTTCTAAAAAGAAATATTCTTTGGAAGAAGCAGTCCTTCTTATCAAGGAAATAAGTTTTGTAAAATTTGATGCATCTGTTGATATTTCTGTACATCTTGGGATAGATGTACGTTTACCTAATCAAATAGTTAGAGGAACGGTCAAATTACCTCATGGAACAGGTAAAAATATTTGTATTTTAGCTTTAGTAACTAAAGAAAAAGAATCAGAAGCTAAAGAAGCTGGAGCAGATTATGTAGGATTGGATTTTATTGAAAAAATAAAATCTGGATGGACAGATATTGATATTATTGTCGCTGTTCCTTCTGTTATGAATCAGTTAGGAATTATAGGAAAAATATTAGGTCCTAAAGGATTGATGCCGAATCCTAAAATGGATACAGTTTCTACAAATCCAGGAAAATCTATTAAAGAGATTAAGTCTGGCAGGATATCTTTTAAAGCAGATCGTTATGGGATTGTTCATGCTTCAATAGGAAGAGTTTCTTTTTCAAAGAGATATTTACTGGATAACATAAAAGAATTTATGATAACAATTATTCGGAACAAGCCTTCCACTTCCAAAGGGGTTTATATCAAGAGTATTCATTTATCTACCACAATGAGTAATAGTATTTCATTGGATTCAAAAAGTTTTCTGAACACATGAATAAAAAGAAAAAAGAAAAAGAATTGTTGGAATTAGTTTCTATATTATCCGATAATGAAACTATATATTTTATTGATATATCCAATTTAAATTCTAATCAAATATCCGTTCTTAGAAAAAATTTTCATGAGTTCAATATTAGAATGAAAGTAGCAAAAAATACTTTGTTGAAAAAAGCTTTAGAAAAGGGAAGAAATAAAAAGTTTGATTCATTTTTTTCTATTTTAAATGGAAATACTACTATTTTATTTTCAAATTTTGGAAAGGGGAATATAGCTTCAAAAATTATAAAACATTTCCATATTCAAGAAAAAATAGAAAAACCATATTTAAAAGGAGCTTATGTCCAGGAATCTTTTTATTTTGGAAATAAAGATTTGGATTTTCTGATTAACATTAAATCTAAAGAAGATCTTATTGTTGATATATTACATATGCTACAATTTCCAATGAAAGATATTATTTCATCTTTTTTAAATTCAACAAAACATAAAATATGTAGAATATTAGAAACTTTATCTTCTAAATCGTCATAAAAGTTAAAATCTGAGTTTCCTTTAATTAAAAAATAATAATATGATAGAAAAGCTGGCAGAACAATTAGTGAATTTAACTGTTAAACAAGTTAATGAATTAGCCTCAATTTTAAAAAAAGAATATGGAATAGAGCCTTCTAGTTTGGAAAAATCTGAAAATTTTCATCCTCAAGAAAAGGAGATATCTAAAAAAGAGGAAAAGAGTATTTTTAATATAATTTTGAAATCATCCGGAAATTCTAAATTATCTGTGGTGAAATTGGTAAAAGAAATAACTGGAAAGGGACTTAAAGAGTCTAAGGATTTAGTGGACAATATTCCTAGTATTCTTAAAGAATCTGTAAACAAAAAAGAAGCGGAAGATTTAAAAAATAAATTTGAAGAAGTAGGAGCTGAAGTAGAATTGAAATAATATAGTTTGTTTTAAAATTTTATAAATATCCATTAAATTAAAATTGGTGAATACAGAAAAAATATCAGAAAGAATTACTTTTTCTTCAGTAGCAAAACAAGTCGAGTATCCTGATTTTTTGGATATTCAAATAAAATCATTTAAAGAATTTTTTCAATTAGATACAAAACCTGAAAATAGAAAAAACGAGGGCTTATTCAAAGCTTTTACAGAAAATTTTCCAATTTCTGATGCAAGGAATTCTTTTGTTTTAGAATTTAAAGGTTATTCTATAGATTCTCCTAGATATTCTATAGAAGAATGTATTGAAAGAGGGTTAACTTATAGTGTTCCTTTAAAGGCTAAATTAAAATTGTATTGTACAGATCCTGAACATGAAGATTTTGAAACAGTGTATCAAGATGTTTACTTAGGAACATGTCCTTATATGACTCCTTCTGGTTCTTTTATTTTTAATGGAGCAGAAAGGGTTATTGTTTCTCAATTACATCGTTCTCCAGGCGTTTTTTTCGGTCAATCTCATCATGCTAATGGAACTAAACTTTATTCTGCTAGAATTATTCCATTTAAGGGGTCATGGATAGAATTTGCAACGGATATTAATAATATCATGTATGCATATATCGACAGAAAGAAAAAATTACCGATGACAACTTTATTGCGTGCTATAGGATACGAAAGAGATAAAGATATATTGAAAATTTTTGATTTAGCTGAAGAAATCAAAATTACAAATAATGTAAAAAACATTTTAAATAGAACTTTAGCTGCTAGAATTTTAAAAATTTGGCATGAAGATTTTGTGGATGAAGATACAGGAGAAGTAGTATCTATAGAAAAAAATGAAATTCTTATAGATAGAGATGTTTTTTTAAAAGAAGAACATATTGATCTTATGATTCATCATGAAATAAAAACTGTTTTGTTGCATAAAGAAGGAGGAAGAAAAAAAGATTATTCAATTATTTATAACACTTTACACAAAGATCCAACTAATTCTGAAAAAGAAGCAGTCGAATATATTTACAGACAACTCAGAAACACTGAACCTCCGGATGAGGAAACAGCCAGAGGTGTAATCGATAAACTTTTTTTTTCTGATACTAGATATAGTTTAGGTCCTGTAGGAAGATATCGGTTAAATAAACGTCTTGGATTAAATATAGATCCAAATCATTTAGTTTTAACAAAAGAAGATATCATTGCGATTATAGAACATTTGAATGCTTTGTTTAATTCAAAAAGAGAAGTTGATGACATTGATCACTTATCTAACAGGCGTGTTAGAACTGTAGGAGAACAACTTTACACTCAATTTAGTATTGGTTTAGCTAGAATGGCTAGAACTATAAGAGAAAGAATGAATGTTCGTGATAATGAAGTTTTCATGCCTGTAGATCTTATTAATGCTAAAACTTTATCTTCCGTAATAAATACTTTTTTTGGAACCAATCAGTTATCTCAATTTATGGATCAGACAAATCCTTTATCTGAAATCACTCATAAACGAAGACTTTCAGCTTTAGGCCCTGGTGGTTTATCTAGAGAGAGAGCTGGTTTTGAAGTAAGAGATGTTAATTATTCTCATTATGGTAGATTGTGCCCAATTGAAACCCCAGAGGGACCTAACATAGGATTAATATCTTCTCTTTCTGTATTTGCAAAGATAAACAATATGGGATTTGTAGAGACTCCCTATAGAACAGTTAGTTTTCAAAAAGTAGATTTAAAATCTGAAGTAAAATATTTAAGTGCAGAAGAAGAAGAAGGTAAAATTATTGCACAAGCTAATGCTATTGATCAAAATGGTAATTTTTTGTCTGACAGAATTATAGTTCGGGAAGATGGAGATTTTCCGATAGTAAAGCCGAATCAAGTGGATTATATAGATGTAGCACCAAATCAAATAGCTTCTATCTCTGCTTCCTTAATTCCTTTTTTGGAACATGATGATGCGAATAGAGCTCTTATGGGTTCTAATATGATGCGTCAAGCTGTTCCATTATTAAATCCTGAAGCTCCTATTGTAGGAACTGGATTGGAACAACAGATTGCAAGAGATTCTCGCATTTTAATTAATGCAAAAAGAAATGGTGTAGTAGAATATATTGATGCGAGAAAGATAATTATTCGTTATGATCAAACAGATAAAGAAGCTTTAGTCTATTTTGATCCTGATGTTCAGGGTTACGATTTGATTAAATTTAGAAAAACTAATCAGAATACATGCATTAATTTAAAACCTATTGTAAAAAAAGGGATGAAAGTCGTGAAAGGACAAATTTTATGTGAAGGTTATGCAACAGAGAATGGAGAGTTAGCTTTAGGAAGAAATTTGAAAGCAGCTTTTATTCCGTGTAACGGGTATAATTTTGAAGATGCTGTTTTAATTTCTGAAAAAGTAGTTAGTGAAGATTGGTTTACCTCTATACATATAGATGAGTATTCTTTAGATGTGCGTGATACAAAATTAGGAATGGAAGAATTGACTAATGATATCCCTAATGTTAGTGAAGATGCAACCAAAGATTTAGATGAAAATGGAATTATAAGAGTTGGGGCTGAAGTGAAACCTGGAGATATTCTTATTGGAAAAATAACGCCTAAAGGGGAGTCTGATCCGACCCCAGAGGAAAAATTATTAAGAGCTATTTTTGGAGATAAAGCAGGAAATGTAAAAGATGCTTCTTTAAGAGCCGAACCATCTTTATTTGGAGTAGTTATAGATACAAAACTTTTTACCAGAAGTATAAAGGATAAGAAAACTAGGGCTCAGGATAAAATTAAAATAGAGTATTTGGAAAAAGAATATGATAAAAAATTTTTAGATCTTAGAAATTTTTTGATAGAAAAATTGTTGTCTATTTTGAATGGTAAATTATGTTATAATTCCATTTTTGATGAGAGAAAGAAGGAAATAATAGCTAAAGGAAGTAAATTTAACATGAAAATACTTGATAAAATATTGGATTACATAGGAGTTCATTCTGATAATTGGACTGATGATCCTGAAATCAATAGTTTAGTCTCTGAAATTTTACATAATTATAAAATAGCAGTTGGGGATTTGAGCAGCATTTTGAAACATAAAAAATTTTCTATTACAGTTGGAGATGAACTTCCTTCTGGCATCATTAAAATGGCAAAGGTATATATTGCTAAAAAAAGAAAATTAAAAGTAGGAGATAAAATGGCAGGAAGACATGGCAATAAGGGAGTGGTTGCACGTATCCTTAGAGAAGAAGATATGCCATTTTTAGAGGATGGAAGTCCTGTTGACATTGTTTTAAATCCATTAGGAGTTCCTTCTAGAATGAATATAGGACAAATTTATGAAACAGTACTAGGATGGGCTGGACAAAAATTAAATATGAAATTTTCAACTCCTATATTTGATGGAGCTACTATCGATCAAATATGTGAATATACAGATAAAGCTGGAATTCCTCGTTTTGGTACTACCTATTTGTTTGATGGTGGAACAGGAGAAAGATTTAATCAACCTGCCACTGTTGGGGTTATATATATGTTAAAATTGGGTCATATGGTAGATGATAAAATGCATGCTCGTTCAATAGGACCTTATTCTTTAATCACTCAACAACCTTTAGGTGGGAAAGCTCAATTTGGAGGTCAACGTTTTGGAGAAATGGAAGTATGGGCTTTAGAAGCTTTTGGAGCATCCAATATTTTACGTGAAATATTAACCGTTAAGTCGGATGATGTAGTAGGAAGAGCTAAAACTTATGAAGCCATAGTGAAGGGGGAACCAATGCCTGAACCTAATAATCCAGAATCTTTTAATGTTCTTTGTTATGAATTAAAAGGATTAGGATTGGATATTCGTTTAGAAGAATGATTTTTTTTGTCATTATATGTCATTATATGTTTTTTATTTAAAAAACAATGAATAGAAAAAAAAATAACAAGTTTAATAAAGTAACTATTAGGTTATCTTCTCCAGAAACAATATTGAAAGAATCTCATGGGGAAGTATTGAAACCGGAGACCATAAATTATCGTACTCACAAACCAGAAAGAGATGGACTTTTTTGTGAACGTATTTTTGGACCAGTTAAAGATTATGAATGTGCATGTGGAAAATATAAAAGAATTCGTTATAAAGGAATTGTTTGTGATAGATGTGGAGTTGAAGTAACTGAAAAAAAGGTTAGAAGAGAACGAATGGGTCACATTAGTCTTGTAGTTCCTGTCGTTCATATTTGGTGTTTTCGTTCTTCTCCCAATAAAATCGGATACTTATTGGGATTACCTTCTAAAAAACTTGAAATGATTATTTATTATGAACGATATGTTGTCATTCAAGGAGGCTTAGCGTTTCGTTCAGATGGATCTTCTTTTCAAAAAGGTGATTTTCTAACTGAGGAAGAATATTTAAATATTTTAAACAAGCTTCCAAAAGGAAATCAGCAATTGGAGGATTATGATCCGAACAAATTTATTGCTAAAATGGGAGCAGAGTGTATAGAAGAGCTTTTAAATCGTATTGATTTAGATGTTTTATCACTTGAATTAAGAAATCAAGCTCATCATGAAACTTCTAAACAAAGACGTATTGAAGCATTAAAACGTTTGCAAGTAGTGGAGGCTTTTCGGGAAGGTAAAAAAAATGGAGGGGATCCATCTTGGATGATTATTCATGTATTATCCGTTATTCCTCCTGAATTGAGACCTTTGGTGCCTTTAGATGGAGGTCGTTATGCCGCATCTGATATGACAGATTTATATCGTCGTGTACTTATAAGAAATAATCGTTTAAAAAGACTTATAGAAATTAAAGCTCCTGAAGTCATTTTGAGAAATGAAAAAAGAATGCTTCAGGAAGCAGTCGATTCTCTTTTTGATAATTCAAGAAAAGTGTCTGCTGTGAAATCGGAAGCTAATCGTCCTTTAAAATCTTTATCAGATGCTTTAAAAGGAAAACAAGGTCGTTTTAGACAAAATCTTCTTGGTAAGAGAGTAGATTATTCAGCACGATCTGTTATTGTAGTAGGACCCCATTTGAAGTTACATGAATGTGGACTTCCTAAAGATATGGCAGCAGAACTTTATAAACCTTTTATTATACGTAAGTTAATTGAAAGAGGAATAGTGAAGACAGTAAAATCTTCTAAGAAAATTATTGATAAAAGAGATCCCATGATATGGGATATTTTGGAAAATGTTTTAAGAGGACATCCTATATTATTGAACAGAGCGCCTACTTTACATCGATTAGGAATTCAAGCTTTTCAACCAAAATTAATAGAAGGAAAAGCTATTCAATTGCATCCTTTAGTTTGTGCTGCTTTTAATGCAGATTTTGATGGAGATCAAATGGCTGTTCATTTGCCATTGTCATATGGGGCTATTTTGGAAGCTCAACTTTTAATGTTAGCTTCTCAAAATATATTAAATCCTGCTAATGGATCTCCGATAACAGTTCCTTCTCAGGATATGGTATTGGGATTATATTATATGACCAAACCTTTATTATCAGATTCAAAAAATAAAGTCAAAGGAGAAGGACTTATTTTTTATTCACCAGAAGAAGTTGAAATAGCATATAATCAAGGAGTAGTAGATTTGCATGCTTTAGTTAAAGTGAAAGTCAATATTCGTGAAGAAGATAAATTTTATAATAAATTAATAGAAACTACTGTAGGTAGAGTTTTGTTTAACCAAGTAGTACCCAAGCAAGTAGGATTCATTAATGAATCTCTTACAAAAAAATCATTAAGAGAAATTATAGGCAATATATTGCATCTTACAGACGTACCAACCACTGCTAATTTTCTAGATGATATTAAAGAATTAGGTTTTTATAACGCATTCAAAGGTGGCCTTTCTTTTGGATTAGGAGATATTATAATTCCTGATAATAAAAAAGATATGGTTGATCATGCTATCAAACAGGTTGACAATATCAAAATGAATTATAATATGGGATTGATAACAAATAACGAACGTTATAATCAAGTTATTGATATTTGGACAAATACCAATGCTATGCTTACAGAAAAAGTAATGAAATATATGCGAGAAGATAAAAAAGGATTTAATCCTGTATATATGATGTTGGATTCTGGAGCAAGAGGTTCTAAAGAACAAATACGTCAACTTTCTGGAATGCGTGGATTAATGGCAAAACCCCAAAAAGCGGGATCTTCTGGAGGGGAAATTATTGAAAATCCTATTTTGTCTAATTTTAGGGAAGGCCTTTCTATTTTGGAATATTTTATTTCCACTCATGGAGCTCGTAAAGGATTAGCTGATACAGCATTAAAAACAGCAGATGCTGGATATCTTACAAGACGTTTAGTCGATGCAGCGCAAGATGTAATTATCAAAATAGAAGATTGTAACACTTTACGTGGTTTGCAAATATCAGCATTGAAAAAAAATGAAGAAATAGTAGAAACTTTGTTTGATCGAATTTTAGGTCGTATATCTTTAAATGATGTTCATCATCCAAAAGATAATCAATTAATAGTCCCTTCTGGGAATATAATTGATGAAAAAATAGCAAGAATAATTGATAAATCTGGAATTGAAATAGTGGAAGTCCGATCTCCTTTGACTTGTGAAGCAAAAATGGGGATTTGTTCTAAATGTTACGGTCGTAATTTATCAACAGGAAAAATAGTTCAAAAGGGAGAAGCTGTAGGAGTTATAGCTGCACAATCTATTGGAGAACCAGGTACTCAGTTGACATTGCGTACTTTTCATGTTGGAGGAACAGCCGGAAATATTACGGAATCTTCACAAATAAGAGCTAAATATGATGGAATTATAGAATTTGAAGACTTAAAACTTGTAAAAACAAAAAAAGAGAAAGAGTCTGAAAAAATAGGAATAGTAGTTTCTAGATCAACAGAAATGAAACTTTTTAATCAAAAAAAATCATCTATTTTGATGGTTAATAATATCCCTTATGGAGCTGCTTTATATGTTCAGAATGGAGATCTATTAAAGGCAGGAGATCTGATTTGTAAATGGGATTTATATAATGCAGTTATTGTTGCAGAATTTTCAGGAATTATATCTTATCAACATTTAGAACAAGGTGTAACTTTTCAAGTAGAGATAGATGAACAGACTGGATTTCAAGAAAAAGTAATCACAGAAGTAAGAAATAAAAATTTAGTTCCAACATTAAAAATATTGAATGATAAAAACGAAGAGTTGAAAGTATATAATCTCCCGGTAGGAGCTCATTTGATGGTAGAAGATGAAGAAAAAATAAATGTAGGTAAAATTTTGGTTAAAGTTCCTAGAAAATCGGCTAAGTCAGGAGATATTACAGGGGGATTGCCTCGTTTGTCTGAATTATTTGAAGCACGTAATCCTTCTAATCCTGCTGTAGTTTCAGAAATGGATGGAATAGTAAGCCATGGAAAAATCAAAAGAGGGAATAGAGAAATTATTGTAGAATCTAAAACAGGAGAAGTCAGGAAATATCTTGTCAAATTATCTAATCAAATACTTGTTCAAGAAAATGATTATGTAAAAGCAGGAATGCCTTTATCTGATGGGGCTGTAACTCCTAATGATATTTTAAATATAAGAGGACCTAGAGCAGTTCAAGAATATTTAGTTAAAGAGATACAAGAAGTGTATCGTTTGCAAGGTGTGAAAATTAATGATAAACATTTTGAAGTTATTGTTTTACAAATGATGAGAAAAGTAGAAGTAATAGATGGGGGAGATACTAAGTTTTTAGAAGGAAATATTGAGTACAAAGATGATTTTATAGAAGAAAATGATAAAATTTATCAGATGAAGGTCGTTGAAAATTCTGGAGATTCTAACATTTTTAAAAATGGAGATATTATTAATTATAGAGATTTAAGAAATGAAAATGCCGTTTTAAAATACAAAAATAAAAAGTTGATAAAAACTAGAAATGCAATTCCTGCTACAGCTAGACCTATATTACAAGGAATAACACGAGCTGCTTTGCAGACCAAATCTTTTATATCTGCAGCTTCATTTCAGGAAACAACAAAAGTTCTAAGTGAAGCAGCGATAAGTAGTAAAACTGATTATTTATATGGATTGAAGGAAAATGTCATAGTAGGACATAAAATCCCTGCAGGAACTGGATTAAGAGAGTATGAAAATATTTCTACAGGCATTTTGCAATAAAAAAGATTTATTTTTTCCATTGATTTTTTATGTATGCCGTTTTATTGAAAATAATTTTATTAGTGGTAGAATCTTCTACATAAAAATAACCAATTCTTTGGAATTGAAAATGGTCTCCTTTTTTTGCTTTTTTTAAAGAAGGTTCTGCATAACCTATAATTTTATCTTTTGATTTTGGGTTGATACATGTATGAAAATCCATGTCCGGATTTCTTTTCAAAAAGAGAGGATTATACAAATTAATTTCTATGGGAAAAGAATGTTTTATGGATACCCAGTGTAGAGTGCTTTTTGTTCTTCCTTTTCCTTCTGTTTTTTCTTTTTTTCCAGACTTGCTTTTTGGATCATAAGTGCAGTGGATTTCTTTGATCTCGCCTTTATAATTTTTGATTATAGAATTAGCCTTTATAATATAGGCATTTTTAAGTCTCACTTCTTTTCCAATACTAAGACGAAAAAAATTTTTTCGTTGTTTTTCCAAAAAGTCGTCTTCTTCAATATATAAAAATTTAGAAAAAGGTACTTTTCTATTCCCAAAATTAGGATTTTCAGGATTATTTTCGGCTTCTATCCATTCAGTAGTATTCATAGAATAATTGTCAATAATTAATTTAATTGGATGAAATACTACCATCACTCTAGGAGCTATTTTATTTAAATGTTCTCTAATCCAAAATTCTAAAAGAGATATATCAATGATATTATTTCTTTTTGTAATTCCTACTTTATGAACAAAATTTTTTAAAGCTGTTGAAGTGTATCCTCTACGACGCAATCCAGATATTGTTAATACACGTGGATCATCCCAAGATTGGATAATTTTTTTTTCAATTAAATACTGAATTTTTCTTTTGCTAGTTATAGTATGACTTAAATTTAATCTTGAAAACTCTATTTGTTTAGGTCTTATTTTTTCATGATCATAAATTTGATCTAAATACCAATTATATAACGGACGTCTATTTTCAAATTCTAATGAACATAAAGAATGTGAGATTTGTTCAATATAATCACATTGACCATGAGTCCAATCGTAAGTAGGATAAATACACCATTGATATCCAGTTCTGTGATGTTCTTTTTGCAAAATTCTATACATAATTGGGTCTCGCATATTCATATTTGGAGAACTCATATTAATTTTAGCTCTTAAAACACAAGACCCTTCCTTAAAAAACCCGTTTTTCATTCTTTCGAACAAATACAAATTTTCATCTATAGATCTATTCCTATAATTACTATTGATTCCAGTTTCAAAAGAACTTTTTCTTTGAAATTGGATAATCCTTTGAGATTGATCATCCACATAAGCTTTATTTTTCTTAATTAATCTCACTGCCCAGTCATAAAGTTGACAAAAATGATCTGATGCATAGCTTTCCCTGTCCCATTTAAAACCTAAAAAAAGAATGTCTTTTTTTATGGATTCTATAAAATTTCTACTTTCTCCTATAGGATTAGTATCATCAAATCTTAAATCAACTGGTGATTTATATTTTTTTCCTAACTCGAAATTTAGACATATTGCTTTAACATGTCCAATATGAAGATATCCATTTGGTTCAGGAGGAAAACGAAATCTAATTTTTTTAACAGGAAACCCATTTTTTATATCTTCCTCTATAATTCTCTCAATAAAATGTAGATGTGATTCTATTCCAAAAAATAATTAGAAATCAATTCTAATGCGAATATAATTAATTTTTTGAAAAAAATATATTTTTGTGTCATGTTATTTTTAATAGTTGGAACTTGAATTATTTAGAAACTGTTCAATGGATTTTTAAACGTCTTCCAATTTATCAAACATCAGGATTGAAATCATACAAACCTGGTTTGAAAAGAATACAAAATTTTTGTTTTCATTTAGGAAATCCTCAAAATTTTTTTAAAAGCATACATGTAGGCGGAACAAATGGAAAAGGATCTACAGTTCACATGTTATCTTCTATTCTTCAAGAAGAAAAATATAGAATAGGATTATTTACTTCTCCTCATTTAATAGACTTTAGAGAGAGAATCACCTGTAATGGAGTTTTGATAGAAAAAGATTTTATTGTTGATTTCATCAGAGAAAATCAACAATTTATAGAAAAAGAAAAGATTTCATTTTTTGAAATGAATACAGCTTTGGCTTTTCAATATTTTAAAGAAAGAAAAGTAAATATAGCAATTATTGAAGTCGGTATGGGAGGGCGGTTAGACTCCACTAATCTTATAATTCCAGAAATATCTGTAATCACCAATATTGGCATAGACCATACAGAAACTCTTGGAAATAGCAAATTAAAAATTGCTTTAGAAAAAGCAGGAATCATTAAGAAAAATGTATCAGTAATAATAGGAAGGAAAATCTCAAAAAAGATACAATTTCTTTTTTTTAAAGAAGCTTTAAAAAAAAATGCCCCTATTTATTTTTCTGTAAAAAAAAAGGAAGATTTTAAATATGAAATGCCTTTTGAAGCAGATTATCAAGATTTAAATAGAAGTGTTGTATTAAAAACTGTGAATATTTTACATCATAGGAAAAATATAATTGTATCTAATCAATCCATAAAAAAAGGATTAAAAAATGTAATAAGAAATACAAATTTTAAAGGTCGTTGGCAAATTTTACAAAAAAATAATCCAAAGATTGTTTGTGACATAGCTCATAATGAAGAAGGGATATATATGATTAATCATCAATTGAAAAAAGAATCTTATGATAATTTGCATTTGATTTTAGGTTTTGTAAGAGAAAAAAAAGTAGAAAAATTATTAAAACACTTTCCTATTGAATCATTCTATTATTTTTGTCAACCTAAAATTGACAGAAAATTTTCTATTTATGATCTAAAAATATTGGTTCATAAAATCTTCCAAGATCGCAAAAAAATAAATTTTTATCATTCTGTAGAAAAAGCTTTTTTATCTGCTAAAAGAAAAGCAGACAAAAATGATTTAATCTTAATAAGTGGAAGTACGTTTATTGTATCTGAAGTTTTGTTATATTATAAAAATTTTTTACTTACATTTGAGTAAGTGAAAATGAGGGCAATTAGCTCAGTTTGGTTTAGAGCATCTGTTTTACAAGCAGGGGGTCACTGGTTCAAATCCAGTATTGCCCACTATTTTTAAAATGAAATTCAAAATTTTTTCTTTTTCTTTTGGATTAAACCATGTTACAGAAGAATCTTTTTTATACCAAGTTAATTGTCTTTTTGCGTATCTCCTAGTATTTGTTTTTATTTTTTCTATGGTTTCATTCAAACAATTTTTTTCTAAAGAAAGAAATTCAAAAATTTCTTTATAACCTATAGTTTGTAAACTATTTAAATTTCTATAACAATAATAGAGTTTAGCTTCATCTAACAGCCCTTTTTTCATCATATCTTCTACTCTCTTATTTATTCTAGAATAAATTTCATGTCTAGACATAATCAATCCTATTTTCAAAA
>NZ_CP059190.1:425421-463357 GCF_014251555.1 Blattabacterium cuenoti | reverse complement strand
TTTTTTTTTTTTTTTTTTTTTTTTTTTTTTTTTTTTTTTTTTTTTTTTTTTTTTTTTTTTTTTTTTTTTTTTTTTTTTTTTTTTTTTTTTTTTTTTTTTTTTTTTTTTTTTTTTTTTAAAAAAAAAAAAGGAAGGAGAATATCCTGTAGATTTTACGATTTCCAAATATCGTATTAGACGTCTGGGATTGTGAATATCTAATTCATCTTGTTTTTTTAATTTTTTAAATTCTTCTTGCAAAAAAGATATTCCCTTTTTTTTAAAATGAAGAATCAAATCATTTCTAATATTTAAGTCTATTTCAGGAAAATTAGATAACCCTTCTGTTATAGCTTTTTCATACAATCCAGATCCTCCTACCAGAATCAGAATAGAATGTTTTTTAAATAATTTATAAATCTTTTCTAAACAGTCTATTTCAAAAAATTTAGCATTGTAAATTTGATGAATATTTAAATGTCCTATGAAATGATGAGGAATTCTAGAAAGTTCTTTTTTTGTAGGTATAGAAGTTCCTATTCTGAGTTCTTTATAAAATTGTCTAGAATCACAAGATAAGATTTCAGTTTTTAATTTTTCAGCTAAAAATAATGAAACGTGAGTTTTTCCAACACATGTTGGTCCCAAAATAAAAATAACAAATTTTTGATTCAATATTGAAGTGCATTTAATTTAGATAATTTAGTATACATCCAATAATCTGCTAAAACTAAAGCAGTCATAGATTCAACAATGGGTATAGCACGTGGCAAAACACAAGGATCATGTCTTCCCTTTCCTTCCATCAATACAAAATTACCATACCTATCTATAGTTTTTTGTTTTTGCATTATTGTAGCTACAGGTTTGAAAGCTATTTTAAAATAAATATCCATCCCATTTGATATTCCCCCTTGTATTCCTCCGGATAAGTTGGTTTTAGTTTTTCCATTCTGATGAAATAGATCATTATGTTGAGAACCGGTTAGTTTAGTTCCATAAAATCCACTGCCATATTCAAAACCTTTCACAGCATTAATTGAAAGCATAGCCTTTCCCAGTTCAGCATGTAATTTATCAAAAACTGGCTCTCCTATTCCTATTGGAACATTTTGAATGACACAAGTTATAGTTCCTCCTATTGTATCTCCTTTATTTTTTATTTTTTGAATTTTATATATCATTTTTTCCGCAATAGATGGATCAGGACATCTTATAGGATATTTTTCTATGGATTTTCTGGATAAATCTAATTCTTGATAAGATTTATTAATGGAAATATCTCCTACAGAAGAAACATAAGATGTAATTTTTATATTTTTTATTAATTGTTTAGCTATAGATCCAGCTACCACTCTACATATTGTTTCTCTGGCAGAAGAACGTCCTCCTCCTCTATAATCTCTGATTCCATATTTATTTTCATATGTGAAATCTGAATGAGATGGACGATAAATATCCTGAATATGTTTATAATCATCTGATTTATGATCTTTGTTATAAATAACAAAACCAATAGGAGTTCCTGTTGTTTTATTATCAAAAATTCCAGACAAAAAATTTACTTGATCAGGTTCATTTCTTTGAGTGACTATAGATGATTGACCCGGTTTTCTACGATTTAATTCATATTGAATTTCATCAAAATTTAATTCCAAACCTGCTGGACACCCATCAATCACACCTCCTAAAGCTGTTCCATGACTTTCTCCAAAAGTATTGATTTTAAATAACTTACCAAAAGTATTCCCTGCCATATAAATTTTAATTTTTAATCTCTATAGAAATAGGTCTTCCCAAATGGTTGATTCTACTCATTCCTATTAATATTTTGTTTCTATAACGTTTTTCTACTTCGAACAATGAAGAATTTGATAAAATTTCTATATGTCCAATATGAATACGTGAATTGTTAACTGCTTGATTAATTAAATTGATTAGCCCTAATTTTGTTAAATTATCTTTAGATCCTCTATTCAAAAATAGTTTGGAAAAAGATTCTTTTTTTGATTTTTTTGACCTCAAAAAAAGCTTTTTATTGAATTTATTATTAATAAAAATATTAGGATTTATATCCTTAGAATTTTTATAATAATTTATAATAGGATTTATATCCTTAGAATTTTTATAATAATTTATAAAACGATTAAATTCAATCCAAGAAAAACGTTTGATCAATTCTTCTTTGTCAAAAAATTCTAAATTTTTTTGTATTTCAGGAAGAAATTTTTTCATCAATTGTTCATCTACAACTACTTTTTTTACTTTTTCTATGAAATAAAGCAGTTGTTTTTCGCATATTTCTTTTCCACTAGGAACCATAACTCGTTCAAAGCTCTTTCCTATTTTTCTTTCAAACTCTTTTAAATTTCTAGTTTCTTTGGTATGTATAATACAAACAGAAATTCCAGAATTTCCAGCTCGTCCAGTACGACCACTTCTATGTACATAGATTTCACTTTCTTTTGGAAGATTATAATTTATGACATGAGTTATATTATGAATATCTAATCCACGAGCCGCCACATCCGTAGCAACGAGAAATTGCAAATTTTTGTTTCTGAATCGATTCATCACAGATTCACGTTGTGTTTGTGAAAGATCTCCATATAAAGCATCAGCATTATAACCATCTTTTATGAGATATTCAGCTATTTCTTTAGTTTCTTTTTTCGTACTACAAAATATAATCCCATAAATACCAGGATTAATGTCTACAATTCTTTTTAGAGCTAAATATTTTTTGTTTAAATGACCAACTATATAATAAATATGCTTGACATCATCACATCCAATATTTTTTTGTCCTGTAATTATTTCCACAGGGTCCGTTAAATAAGTATGAGCAATGACATTCATATATTTGGACATTGTTGCTGAAAAAAGAAGACTTTGTCTTTTTTTTGGTAACATATCAACTATGTAATCCAACTCTTCTTTAAATCCCATATTTAGCATTTCATCCGCTTCATCGAGAATCAAATATTTAATTTTTTCAAGATGCAATTGTTTTCTTTTTATTAAATCAATAATTCTACCTGGAGTTCCTGTTATAATGTGAGTTTTATTTTGCAAAGATTTAATTTGAGTATCTATATTTACTCCGCCATATAAAGGAATAATTCTAATCGACGATAAAAATTTAGAAAAACGACAAAGATCACGAGTAATTTGTATACAAAGCTCTCTTGTAGGACATAAAATAAAAGCTTGTGGGTTCCTCAGATCATAATTTACTTTTTGAATGATTGGTAATCCAAAAGCGGCTGTTTTTCCAGTTCCTGTTTGAGCTAATGCTATGATATCTCTTTCTGAAGAGAGTAAGAATGGAATAACTTTTTCTTGTATAGGAGTAGGATATTTAAAGCCAATATCTTCTAAGGCTTTAAGAATATTATTATTAAAAAAATTGTATTCTTTAAATGTTTTTTTCATAAAAGAATGGTTAAAAAATTAAAAAATGGTATTTTTAATTTTTCACTTATTATATCAACAAATATAGATAATTATTATTAACTATGATTATTTAATTGAATATTAGTTATTTATTAATATTTTTTCTCGTAAGTCTTTTAGTTATAGTTTCATATCTTATAAAAAGTAATAGGGCTGATATCGTGAGTCCTAATCCTAACCCGATCCATATCCCGTTTCCTCCTATTCTAATAGATAAAAACCAAGCTGTAGGCAAAGCAATAATCCAATAAGAAAAAAAACTGATCCACATAGGAATATGAACATCTTGCAATCCTCTTAAAGCTCCAAGAATGATTCCTTGTAAACCATCAGACAACTGAAAAAAACTAGCGATAAAAATCATTTTTTCTGCAATTTTGATTACCTCATAATCATTTTTTATATAGATGTAAGGAATATAGCCTCGAAATAAAAAAAAGAAAAGGCTGCAAATTAACATAAAAACAATTCCCATTAAAAGAATAGATTTTCCTATTCTTCTTAACTCAGAATAATTTTTTAAAGCAAACTGGGTTCCTATTCTAACTGTAGCAGCTACAGAAAGGCCTGTGCTTAGGAGAAAGGTAGAAGAGACTAAACTGATAACAATTTGATGAGCAGCCAATACCTTAATTCCACATCTTCCTGAGATAAAAGAAGAAATAGCAAAAGCACTCATTTCAAATAACATATGCAATCCAGAAGGAATCCCTATTTTGAGTATTTTTTTGAAATATTTTTTTTTAAAAAAAAAATATTTAAAATGATTATAGTAATCATGCACTTTCTTATGTCTGTACAATAAAACTAGAATTCCTATTAGCATAGTTATACGAGATATTAAGGTAGAATAAGCGACCCCCACAGTTCCTAATTTAGGGAATCCACACATTCCGTTAAGGAATACATAATTTAATATGATGTTAATAAAAGCTGAAAACCAAGTAACGACAAGACCGGGGTACACCAAAGATAATCCTTCCGAAAATTTTCTAAAAACTTCAAATATCATCCATGGAATGAAAGAAATAGCTATTATCTTCAGAAAAGATATAGTTTCACTCAAAATTTCTTTAGGTTGTCCTAAATAAGGTAGAACATAGGAAAAAACATGTATTAATCCATACATAAATATGGATAAAAGAAAATTGATAATTAATCCATGATAAAAAATAATGGCACCTTTTTTGTATTCTTGTTTGGCATCTATGGATGCTATTAGAGAAGAAATAGCTGCAGATATTCCCAATCCAAAAATAACTATAATAAAAAAAACAGAATTAGCTAATGAAACTGAAGCTAAAGCTTTTTTACCCAAAAAACCAACCATCATATTATCAGATAAACCAACAAATATGACTCCTAATTGAGTAAAAAAAACAGGAATAGCTAACAAAAAATTTTTTTTAATATGTTTCGAATATGTTTCGTTTTTTTTGATAAAACTAATATTTGAAATGATTCATTTAAATTTTTAGTTGATTTTGAATTGAAATTAGTTTTTTTTAATAAAGGGTAATTTTACCATTTTAATAGGGATTTTCTTCTTTCTTATTGAAAGAAAAACGGAATCTATTTTTTGTTTTTGATTCCACAAATATCCTAATCCAATTCCTTTTTTTAAAACTGGGGAAAAAATACCAGAAGTTACATTTCCAATAAGATTATCATTTTTATCTATTAACGAGTATCCTTGTCTAGGAATTTTTCCTTTTTCTTCTACAACAAAAGATATAAATTTTTTGTATTTTCCTTTCTTTTTTTGTCTTTGTAATATTTCTTTCGCAATAAATTTTTTTTCAAATTTTATGATCCAAGATAATCCTGCTTCTATAGGAGTTATTTCTTCACAAAGATCTTGTCCATATAAACGATATCCCATTTCTAATCTTAATGAGTTTCTACTTGCTATTCCGCAAGGAGTAATTTTATTTTTTTCTATTTCTAGAATATCACTCCATATTTTTTCCGCATATTCATTAGGAATATAAATTTCCACTCCTTTAGACCCTGTATATCCAGTACAAGAAATCAATACGTTTTTAATTCCTGCAAATTCTCCTATTTCAAAGTGATAAAAAGGGATTTTTTGTAATGGTATATTAGTTAATTTTTGAATGTAAAATAAGGATAAAGGTCCTTGAATAGCCAATAGAGAATATTCTTTAGAAAAATCTATGAATTCTATATGATAAGCATTTTTCTTTATATGATGATTTATCCATTTTTTATTTTTTTCAATATTAGCTGCATTAACTATAAGTAATAATTTCTTTTCCGAAATCTTATAAATCACTAAATCATCTATAATTCCTCCATGATTATTAATGAAACAGGTATATTGAGCTTGTCCTATTTTTATTTTGGATAAATCATTTGTGGTTAAATACTGAATTAGATTCATGGAATCTTGTCCATTCAATATGAACTTTCCCATATGACTAACATCAAAAATACCAGTTTCATTTCTTACAGACATATGTTCTATTAAAGAAGAAGTGTATTGAAGGGGCATAGAAAATCCAGAATAATCAATCATCTTAGCGCCTAAACGTATGTGATTTTCATATAATATTGTTCTTTTCAAATTATTTTCCATCATATTCAACAAAATTATTTTCCGTTTCGTATAAAGTTATTTTCAAATCAAAGTTTGAAGATATTCTTTTATTTATTTTATTCCACATGAAAATAACAAGATTTTCTGCAGTAGGATTTACAGAAGAAAACTCTTTCAAATCTAAATTGATGTTTTTATGATCAAAAAGTTCTTCTATTTCTTCACGAAGAATATCTCTTAACTTCTGCAAACTAAGAACAAATCCTGTTTCTATATTCACTTCTCCTGTGACACTGGCTATATACTCATAATTATGTCCATGATAGTTTAAATATGCACATTTTCCAAATATTTCTATATTTTTTTGATAATCCCAATGTCTATTGTAAAGTCTATGAGCAGCACTAAAATATCCTTTTCTGCTTATGGTTGCTTTCATGATTTAATAAATATTTAACTGATTTATATAATTTTTTAGTATAATTTTTAACCAAATTGTATAAGAATCTGGATAAAGATGAACATTCTTAATTAATTCATTTAACGAAGTCCATTTCCAATTTTCAACTTCTTTATAATTTATAATTGGAGATTTTTCATAATATCCAACAAAAACATGGTCTAATTCATTTTCTATCAACCCATTTCTCAAATATTCATGATAAGTAAAACAAAATCTTTGTTCTAAAAAACAATCAAAACCCATTTCTTCTATTAAACAACGATGAGCTGCTGTTAAAACCGATTCATTTTTTCTAGGATGACTACAACATGTGTTAGTCCAAAGTAAAGAAGAATGATATTTTTTTGAAGATCTTTTTTGTAACATTAAATCATTTTTTGGATTAAAAATGAATACAGAAACAGCACTATGAAAAAGTCCTTCTGAGTGAATTTTTTCTTTTTTTTCAAATCCAATAATCTGATTTTCTTTTCCTATCAAAGGAATGTAGTCATCGTTTACTATTTTATTTCTATCCTTCATATTCATCAATTTTAAAAAATAATGTAATGTATAGAATTAGATTAAAAGGTTATTTTTAATTTATTTTTGGTTATGAAAAAAGAAATTAAAGAATTATTAAATGAATTAAATAATTTAAAAAAAAATACGTTGATAAGTGAAATGCGTATTCAGTTTATTTTTTTATCCACAAAATTAGATTTTTTAATAGCAAAAATGCCAATAAATAATAAAATTTTACAACCTTTCGGTTATCTACATGGAGGGGCTACAATCACTTTAGCTGAAAGTGTTGGCAGTTCTTTATCTTTTATCAATCTGAAAGTGAAAAAACTAAAAGAAGATAAAAGTGCAGTAAGTGTAGAAAAAAATAATTTCAATGTTAAAAACATTGAGATTTCTGCCAATCATATTCTATGTATAAAAAAAGGGATTTTATTTGCTAAAGCTAAAATTTTTCATAAAGGAAAAACTTTACATGTTATTCAAATTGATGTTTATAATGAAAAAAAAGATGTAATTAGCTTTTGTAAAATGACTAATTTTATAATTAAAACGAGATAAATATGTTTAAAAAAATCAGTATCTTTTCTTTATATAAAAAAGTCATCAAAAATTATTGGAATCACAATCCATTTGTTATTTTCAGAAAACCTCACGAAAATAAGGTTTTTTTTTATTCTAATTATGATTCTAAAGGAAAAAGATTTTTTCTTATCCAAGATTTTGATCATAATTATACGATAAAAATAGTTCCAAAAAAAATTTATTATGCAGACATACGGAAATCTTTTGTAAAAGATACTTCTGAAGACAAGTCTTCCTTTTTAACTTATTCTTCAGAGTATAAAAATTTAATTCAAAAAGCAATAGAAGAAATTCGAAAAGGACACTTTCAAAAAGTAGTTTTGTCCAGATCTATAAAGATTTCTTTTCACACTTTTTATTTTAAAAAAACTTTTCAAAAGTTAATTTTTTCTTATCCAAATGCTTTAATCAGTCTTTGGTACGATATTCATCATGGATTTTGGATAGGATGTTCTCCAGAATTATTAATGAAATTTCATGAAAATAAATTTAAAACAGTAGCTTTAGCAGGAACTGTTTGGGATCAACAGAAATGGACGAAAAAAGAAATAGAAGAGCATAAAATTGTAATAAAATACATTATTCATTTATTGAAATCTTATAAAGGATCCATCTTTTTAGAAAAGACTAAAACGGTAGAAATGGGTCATTTAAAACATTTGGAAACTCCAATTTTTTTTTCTTTTTTGGAAAAACCTGATTATTATGAAATATTGGATCGCCTCCATCCTACTCCTTCTATATGTGGTTTTCCTAAAAAAGAATCTTTAGATTTTATTCAAAAATATGAAGGATATAAAAGAAATTTTTATACAGGATCCATTGGAATTGGAAGCAGAAAAAACATGGAATTATATCTTCATTTGAGATGTGCAAGAATCAAGGAAGATAAAAAAGAAATAACTTTGTATGCTGGAAGTGGAATTACTGTGGACAGTAATATAGATCAAGAATATATAGAAACAGAAAACAAAGTTAAAAATATTCTTTCTCAACTCGTTTTTAAATGATTTTTTTTTTTCTATGAAATGGTCTTATAATTAAACGTACGCTTTTATTATAATGAAAATATTGAATGATCCAATTGGTTAAGGCTATTACTCTATTTCTAAAACCAACTAAACTAACTAGATGAACAAACATCCATACAATCCATGCTAAAAAACCTTTTAATTTAAAATAGGGAAAATCACATACAGCTTTGTTTCTTCCAATAGTAGCCATAGAACCTAAATTTTTATAAATAAAAGGTTTAATGTTTTTTTTGTCTGAAAAAAGATTAAAATTTTTAGCTAAATAATTACCTTGTTGGATGGCAGGTTGAGCGGTCATAGGATGACCATTAGGATAAGATTTCATATAAGCAACGTCTCCAATCGCAAAAATATTTTTGTATTTTATAGTTTTAAAATAATCATCTACCAAGATTCTATGTCCTTTCACATCTTCTTTTAAAAAACCTTTTATAATAGCTCCTTTTACTCCTGCAGCCCATATGACATTAGCAGATTCTATTTTTTTATTTTTTTCTATAAAAACTATTTTTCCATCGTAATCTTGAACTAAACAATTTAACCAAATGATGACCCCTAATTCTTTCAAATTTTTATAAGCTTCTTCTGCTGATTTTTCGGACATCCCATCTAATAGTCTAGGAGAAGCTTGTAACAAGTGAATATTCATAGATTGAATATTTAAATCAGGATAATCATGTGGAAGAATATATTTTTTCATTTCAGCTAAAGCTCCAGCAAGTTCTACCCCGGTAGGCCCCCCACCTACAATCACAAATGTCATAAGTCTTTCTCTTTCTTTAACATCTTTTGTTAGCAAAGCAGATTCAAAATCTTGCAAAATAAGACTTCTAAGATCTAAAGCTTCTGGAATCGATTTCATTGGCAAGGCGAATGACTCAATATTCTTATTCCCAAAATAGTTAGTAACAGATCCTGTAGCCACAATTAAATAATCATAAGATAAATCACCTACATTGGTATAGATTTTTTGCTTCTCTGTATTGATATAATGAACATAAGCTAATCTGAAAAAAAAGTTTTTTGTTTTTTTGATAATATTTCTGATAGAATGTGCAATAGAATCCGGTTCTAACCCAGCTGTAGCTACTTGATATAACAATGGTTGAAAAGTATGATAATTATTCTTATCTATAAGAACAACCTGAAATTTGTCTCTTCTCAGTTTTTTTGCTATTTGTAAACCAGAAAAACCGGCGCCAATAATCACGACTCTTTTTAGATTATTTATTGTTGGAATATTCATAGTCAAAAGTTTGACACATCAGCTAATTTATATATATATATTTTCATTTTAATTAATAAATTAATAATTTTGTTTAAAAATAGATTCTGATGACTTACTATTTCATTATAAATTAATAATTTTGTTTAAAAATAGATTCTGATGACTTACTATTTCATTATTGGCACTACTTTTTTGGTAAGTGTTATTGTTAATACGATCTTAAAGAATAAATTCCGAGAATATTCTAAATTTTATTTACATTCTTATATGAGTGGAAAAGAAGTAGCGGAAAAAATGTTAACAGATAATAGGATTACTGATGTTAATGTTCTTTCAGTCGAAGGGGATATGACAGATTATTATAATCCTCTAAACAAAACAATAAATTTAAGTGAAAAAGTTTACAATGGAAGAAATGCAGCTGCTGTTGCAGTAGCTGCTCATGAATGTGGTCATGCCTTACAACATAAGTTAGGTTATAATTTGTTGAAAATACGAAATCATTTAGTTCCTCTTTTGAATTATAGTTCGACATTCACTAATTTAGCTATAATATCTGGATTAACAATCTTTTACAATTCAGGAGGAAAAGATTCTTTGATTCTTAAATTAGGAATAGGATTATTTTTCTTAGTTGTTCTTTTTTCTTTTATAACTTTACCAATAGAATTTGATGCAAGCAATAGAGCTTTGACTTGGATGAGAAACAAAAATATAGTCAATTATCAAGAATACAACAAAGCGAAAGAATCTTTAAATTGGGCTGCCATGACTTATGTTGTTTCTGCTTTAGGAAGTTTGGCTCAACTGATATATTTCTTGTCTTTTTTCACAAATGCAAGTAAAAAAAATGAACAACTTTAATTGTTTTTTTTCTTTTTTCTAGCGTTTCTTGGATTTGGACGAAGATTTCCATAAGTTTTGTTTCTGATTTTTCCTCTTTTAGTTTTTTTATCTCCTTTTCCCATATTGATTTGTGTATAACTTATTGAATAGTTCATGTATTTTATCTGCTTTTTTTTGTAAAAAAGTTACAGATGTATAGTTACTAATAATAAAATGAGATTTTTTTTCTCTTTTTTTGTTAGATATTTGATTTTTTAGACGATTTATAATTTGATTTTCATTTAGATTATCTCTTTTTATAATTCTTTCAATCATCTTTTCTATAGGTGAAATGATAGTCATAATAATATCACATTCTTTATAACTTCCACTTTCAAATAAAATAGCAGATTCTTTGATTACATATAAAGTTTTTTTTTGTACAGAAAAAATCCAATTTTTAAAATCAATTGAAATCCATGGATGGACAATAGAACATAATAATTTTAATGCAGAAGGATTTTTGAAAACAATTTCAGATAAATAGGTTTTATTAATTTTTTCTTTTTTATAAGAATCTTTTCCAAAATGTTTGATAATATTTTTTTTTATAATTTCTGTTTGATTCATTAATATTTTTCCCCTTTCATCTGAAGAGTAAACAGGGATTCCTTTTTTTTTGAAAAAAGAAGAAAATAAACTCTTTCCGGATCCCATTTTTCCCGTTATTCCTATCAACAAAAATTTCATTTTTTTTCCTGTTTTTTATTTTGATGATTCAAAGTTTCACTATAACGTAATTGAGTCAGTTCCTTGGAAACTGTATTTTTTTCAATTTTTATTTTTCCTGTAACAGTTTCTAGTACACAAACATTATCTGTAATCTCTATGATCTTACCGTGTATTCCTGAATTATTTACTATATAATTTCCTTTTTTTAGATTTTCCTGGAATTTTTTTTCAATTTTTTGTTTTCGTATTTGAGGACGTATCATAAAAAAATAGAATATAATGAAAATCAATGCAAACATACAAATAGTATTTGCAATAGAATTTTGTTGCAATAAAAAAAACATAAAATAACATTTAAAGTTTATAGAGTCGTCATCAGACTTATAGAAGTCCTTTTCCTATTTTAAATATTTTATTCTTATTATGTAAAAGTTTAAATATTTGATCTAATATTCCATTAATAAAAATTTTACTTTTTTCCATGCAAAATATTTTTGTAATTTCTATATATTCATTCATAGTGGCTTTTGGAGGGATATTCGGAAAATATAAAAATTCACAAATAGCCATTTGCAATATAATTAAATCTATAATTGCTATTCTTTTTATATCCCAATTATTTGATATATCGTCGATTAAATTATTAAATTCATTTTTGTGAAAAATTGTATTCCTATATAAATCAATAATAAATTTTTTATTCTCGTTATTTTTGTAAATGTTATATAATTTAAAATTCGGAGGAGTAGAATGTTTTATAAATCGTAAAGTTTTGCAAACCATGGTATGAGCTATACATAAATTCTCTTGTCCGTTAATATATAGATCTTCTATATATTCTAGAAGTTTTTTATTTGGAATCACAATATTTTTATAATATTTTATGATAAATTTTTTCTCTTCTTCAAAAGAAGTGCAAGGCTTATCAAAATATTTTTTACATAAAATTGATTCTTGCATCTCTTGTAATAAAAGAAAGAAGTATTCGTCTTGTTTTTTCCATAAAATTTTCCCAGAATTTTCTGTAGAACTATATTCTTCGATCAAGTACTTATTATTAGACAGGATTTTGATTACGGAGTTATATGCCAATTTTTGTATTGGATTTGTGCTTTTTCTATTGTATAAATTTCTTTTTATAGCGTTTTCTCTAATTTTCAAAATTAAACAAAGAAGAGAAATATATAAATTATGCAATTCTTCAATGCTTTTAAGCATGTTTTCTTCAACTTGATTTGAATCCATTTTAGATAAATGTTGAGCATATAAAAATTGCAAACTTCTTATTCTGAAGTGTCGTCTTATTGACATTTTTTATTCATGATGTTGATTTTTAACACAACAAGATCTTTTGTACAATTATATAAATAAAAAATCAAACTTAAAAAGTTTGTATTTTTGTATGTTATATGAGTGGGTTATTTGCTTTTAGCAAAAAATATTGTCAAAGATACAAATTACGTTTGTGCATAGGTTTTTTATTGATTCTAATATCAAATATTTTAACTATGCTTCCTATTCCTTATATAGGAAAATCTATTAACACAATCAAAAATCTATTTACCAGCTTTTCAAATGCATCAAATTCTTTCTATTTAAAAAAAGAGATCTGTATTTATACTAGCATTATACTGATAGTTCCAATCATTGGAGGATTTGTTAAATATCACATGCGACAATGTATTATAACAACATCTAGAATGATAGAATTTGATATAAAAAATGAAATTTTTTCACATTATCAAAAATTGAGTTTGTCTTTTTATAAGAAAAACTCTACAGGGGATTTGATGAATCGACTAACAGAAGATGTTTCTTTTATCAGACAATATATAGGTCCTGGTATCATGTATTTTGTGAATCTTATCGTTCTTTTTTTCATGGTTTTTGTACAAATGTTACGAATTAACAAGATTCTGACTTTTTATGTAATTTTGCCCATTCCTGTTCTTTTTATTTTCATTTATTATATAAGTATTTCTATTACTAGAAAAAGTGAGGAAGTTCAAAATTATCAATCTATTATATGTTCTTTCATTCAAGATGCTTTTTCTGGAATTCATGTTATTAAATCATTTGTAGCAGAACCTTTTTTTCAAAATAAACATAAGAAAATCATATCTGAATACCAAAAAAAGAATATAGAATTAGCAAAAATAGATACTATTTTATCTTCTGTTATAATATTTTTTATAGGAACTAGTCATTTGTTAATTCTTTTTTTTGGAGGAAAAAAATATTTTGAAGGAGAGATAAAAGAGATAGGAACCATTGCTGAATTTTTTACATACATTAATGTATTGATTTTTCCTTTCATTATATTGGGCTGGGTAGTTTCTATTGTAGAAAGGGCTAAAGTTTCACGAATTCGCATAAGTGAATTTTTAAAAGAAAAACCAGAAATTTCCAATAAAAACTTGATAAAAACGAAAATTTTTGGTAAAGTTCAATTTAAAAACGTTAGTTTCATTTATTACAAAAATAAAAATGATATAAAAAATAAAAATCATACAATTAGCAAAATATCTTTTACCCTTATGAAAGGAGAGACTTTGATTCTAACGGGAGAAACAGGATCAGGAAAAACAACTATAGGAAGATTAATGTCACGTTTATATGATCCTCATCAAGGAGAAATATTAATAGATAATTTATCTTTAAAAAATCATAATTTGTATGATTTAAGAAACAATATAGGTTATGTACCTCAAGAATCTTTTCTTTTTTCAGATTCGATTTACAATAACATTGCTTTAGGAAGTATAGAAAAAGTAACTCAATGTAAAGTATATGAAGCCGCAAGAAAAGCTATGATAGAAGATGATATTTTAAATTTTAATAATGGATATGAAACAGTTATAGGAGAAAGGGGAATTACTTTATCTGGAGGGCAAAAACAAAGAATATGCATAGCAAGAGCTCTTATAAGAAATCCCAAAATTCTTATATTTGATGATAGTTTTTCTGCTATAGATCAGAGAACTAGAAAGTTAATTATCAATTATATAAAAAAAGGAATGAGAAATAGTACCATTATTATTATTACTCATGATACTTCTTATGTTTCTGATTTTGATCTATTTATTGTTTTAAAAGATGGAAAAATATCAAGAATAGAAAATCATAATATTTTGTTGTAGAATTTTTAAAAAAATTGATTTTGAATAATCATCCTACATTTTTTTTATTTAGATTTGCTTTATTAGGATTATAATATTTTTTGAAATGGACGAAAAAGAAAATATCAAAGAAAGAAATGAAATTTGTTCACGAACTCTAAAAACTGGTAGTCGCACGTATTTTTTTGATGCAAGAGAAACAAGAGCTGGTGATTATTATTTAACCATCACTGAAAGTAAGAAAAACTTTTCTGAAACAGGAGAAGTAACTTATAAAAAACACAAAATCTATTTGTATAAAGAGGATTTTTCGAAATTTCAAAGCATACTTGATGATATGATTAGATTTATTATTCATGAAAAAGGAAGAGAAGTGATTTCGGAACGCCATCAAAAAGATTTTAAGAATCATACAACATATAATCAAAGTCAAGAGGTCAAAGAAGCTCAAAAAAAAACATCAGAAATAAAGGATTTCACAAATATTAATTTTGAGGATATTTAATAAGTAGGATAGAGTGAGTGATGGTTGCACGCTGTTCTGTTTGTTAAAGTTTTTTAAGGATAGGTATGTTTTTTAATAAGGAGATGACAGATATGGAGAACTATATGAATATAATGAATGACATTAATACTTTTATATTTGATGTAGATGGTGTATTAACAAATTGTACTTTGAATTTATTTCCAGATGGGAACATGGTTCGTCAAATGTTTGCTAAAGATGGATATGCTATGCAGTTAGCAAAAAAAAAAGGGTATAATTTGTGTATCATTACAAGGGGATCAGATTTAATGGTTTTTAGACGTTTAAGAGGTTTGAATATCCGTTATATTTATCAAGGAGTTGATAACAAAAAGAAATATTTGGATGAATATTGTAATATTTTGAATATTACAAAGAATAAAGTTCTTTATATGGGAGATGATATTCCGGACATTGAAATCATGAAATCTGTAGCTTTGCCTTGTTCTCCAATAGATGCAGTTCAAGAAGTTAAAGATATATCTAAATATGTTTCACCGAAAAAAGGGGGAAGAGGATGCGTGAGAGATGTGATTGAACAAACTTTGAAAATTCAAAAAAATTGGTTTTAAAAAACCAAAAAAAAATAGTGTCTTTTTCAGGACACTATTTTTTTTTTCTATTCACACATTCACCTTTACATCATTCCTCCCATTCCACCTCCTCCAGCTCCTGGCATTGAAGGGGCCGCATTAGATTCCTCTTTTCTAATTTCTGTAACAACACATTCAGTAGTTAACAACATTCCGGATACCGAAGCTGCATTTTCCAATGCCACTCTAGCAACCTTAGTAGGATCTATGATTCCTTCTGCAATCATATTTTTATATTCTCCAATTTTAGCATCATATCCATAATCTCCTTCTCCTTCAGCTACTTTAGCAACAACTACAGATCCTTCTCCGCCTGCATTAGCTACAATTTGACGCAAAGGTTCTTCTAAAGATCTTCTGACTATTTGTATTCCAGTATCTTGATCAGCATTTTCTCCTCTTAGATTATCTAAAGAATTAACAGCACGAACTAAAGCTACTCCACCTCCTGCTACAATTCCTTCTTCTACTGCAGCTCTAGTAGCATTTAAAGCGTCATCTACACGATCTTTTTTCTCTTTCATTTCAACTTCAGATGCTGCTCCAACATAAAGAACTGCTACTCCTCCCGCTAATTTTGCGAGACGTTCTTGCAATTTCTCCTTATCGTAATCCGATGTAGTTGATTCTATTTGTGCTTTGATTTGATCAACACGCGCTCTTATATCTTTTTTGTTCCCTCCACCATTAACAATAGTAGTATTATCTTTATCTACAATAACTCTTTCTGCCTTCCCTAACATATTTAATTTTACATCTTCTAACTTGCTTCCTGTTTCTTCAGAAATAACGGACCCCCCTGTCAGAATAGCTATATCCTCTAACATGGCTTTTCTCCTATCTCCAAAACCAGGAGCTTTAATAGCAGCCACTTTTAGAGTTCCGCGTATCTTATTTACTACTAATGTAGCTAAAGCTTCTCCTTCAACTTCTTCAGAAATAATAAGAAGGGGCTTACCGGACTGTGCTACAGGTTCCAATATAGGCAACAAATCTTTCATTGCTGCTATTTTCTTATCAGATAATAAAATTTGAGGTTGATCAAATTCAGTGATCATTTTCTCGGTATTTGTAACAAAATATGGAGATTGATAACCTCTATCAAATTGCATTCCTTCAACAACATCAACAGATGTATCTGTTCCTTTTGCTTCTTCCACAGTTATGACACCTTCTTTTCCTACTTTTTCAAAAGCATCAGCTATTAAAGACCCAGTTTTTTCGTCGTTATTTGCAGAGATAGAAGCTACCTGTTTGATCTTCTCTGTATTCCCTCCAACCTCTCTAGATTGTTTTCTTAAATCTAAAATTACAGCTTTTAAAGCTTTATCTATTCCTCTTTTTAAATCCATAGGATTAGCCCCAGCTGCTACATTTTTCAATCCTTCTCTAACAATAGCTTGAGCTAAAACAGTTGCAGTTGTAGTTCCATCTCCTGCCACATCATTTGTTTTAGAAGCAACTTCTTTCACCATTTGAGCTCCAAGATTCTCTATAGGATCTTCTAATTCAATTTCTTTAGCTACAGTCACACCATCCTTGGTGACTTGAGGTCCTCCAAATGATTTTTGCAATACAACATTACGACCTTTTGGGCCTAAAGTTACCTTGACTGCATTAGCTAATGCATCTACTCCTTTTTTTAGTTTATCTCTTGCTTCAATATCAAATTTTATATCTTTTGCCATAATTTTTTAATTTTTTAATGAATTAACAAGTTATATGATAGCTATTACATCAGACTCACGCATTATGAGATATTCTTCTCCTTCCCATTTCAATTCCGTCCCAGAATATTTTCCGTACAATACTCTATCTCCTTCTTTTAAAATCATAGGTTCATTCTTTTTTCCTTTCCCTACTGCGATTATAGTTCCTTTTTGTGGTTTTTCTTTTGCAGTATCAGGAATAATTATACCTGAAGCTGTTTTTGTTTCAGCAGGATCAGGTTGTACAAGAACACGATCTGCTAAAGGTTTAATCTTTACTTCCACCATATTTTAAATAATTTTTAAAGTTTATGATACTAATCGTCCAAAGCCAAAAACATGCCAAATAAAAAATACTTGAATTTTTTTCATTTAAGTAATATTAAATGTCATTATGACATACATGTTTAATGTTTTGACTTTAGAAAAAAATTGAAAAACAGAGTCAAAAAGAATATAATAATGGATAAAAACCAAGTAACATTTTCTAAAAATGTATTTGTTCTCTTAATCCCAAAAAATCTAAAATTTTTTTCCATAAAAGTCTGATTAATACTTTCTTTTTTAGGATTTTGTATTAGTATAACCAATATAAGTAGAAGACACATTGTGATAATAAAAAATCCAAATATAGTTATAGGTGTCGTTTCCATTTACCAATTATTATTTTCATTAAATATTTTGTGATATACTTGAATAGTAAGTTTCTCTATGATCTTATCAATGGGTCTTTCTAAAAAGAGTTCTTTTTTGTGATAAAAATCTTCTGATATTACAAAACATTGCTCCCAGCTTTTTTCTGGTTCAAAATTGTCTCTATAATATATTTTTACCGTTATTTGAATTTTTTTTAATGGATGATTTTTCGTTGAAACAATTATGTAATCCAAAAATGTTCCTTCTAAAATAGCATCTCCATCTTTTAATACCAAATTAGAAGGATTATGTTTCATAATATAATCTTCAAGATACTTTCTAAAATCAAAAGCAATAGATCTTCTAGGTATATTTATATTTTCTGAGAAATCTCCTATTTCTATTGTTTTTTTTATATCAAAAAATGAATAAAGAGAAGGATGGGAACAACTAGTAACAGTAAAAAATATTAAAGTCAAAATAATTTTATTACAAGCCATACTGTTTAATTTTTCTATATAATGTTCTTTCTGAAATTCCTAATTCTTTAGCTGTTTTCCTTCTTTTTCCATTATTTTTTTTTAAAGTTTTTTGAATAAACTCTATTTCCTTTTTTTGTAAAGAAAAAGAAGATGATTCATTTTTCGATAAATCCTCTTCTACTTCTTCATAATCAAAATCATCCTCAGAAGAAGGTTTAGACGAATCTTCTAATTGAAAAATTGAATTCTCTCTATTATGAATCATTTTTCCAAAAACTTTTTCCATAAGTTGCTGATTATTTTCAATAAATCTAGAATCCGTATGATTTTTAATCAATTGAAAAGTAACATCTTTCAAATCATTCAAATTTTTTTTCATATCAAACAAAATTTTATACAGAAAATCTCTTTCCCTAGAAGGGCCTTGAAAGAAAGTTTCACTGTGAGAAAATGATATTGAAGGTATATTTTCTGGAATGTATTCTTTTAATTTTTCTATAGAAATTTCACGTTTTGTTTCTACCACAGAAATTTGTTCTGTCATATTTTTTAATTGTCTGACATTTCCTGGCCAAGAATAATTTTCTAGATATTTTAAGGATTCTTCAGTAAGTAGAACTGGAGGCATATGATATTTTTCAGCAAAATCATTGGCAAATTTTTTAAACAAAAATTTGATATCATTTTTACGAAATCGTAAAGGAGGTACATTAATTTGTACTGTATTAAGACGATAATACAAATCCTCTCTAAATTTTCCTCTTTGTATAGATTCTATCATATTTAAATTAGTAGCAGCAACAATTCGTATATTAGTTTTTTGAATCTTAGAAGAACCAACTTTAATGAATTCTCCTGATTCTAAAATTCTAAGAAGGCGTACTTGTGTAGTCAAAGGAAGCTCTCCTACTTCATCTAAAAATATGGTACCTCCATTAGCTCCTTCAAAATAACCCTTTCGCATACTTGTAGCACCTGTAAAAGAACCTTTCTCATGTCCAAAAAGTTCACTGTCAATAGTTCCTTCTGGAATGGCTCCGCAATTTACAGCAATATAAGAATTATGTTTTCTGGAAGAGAATTGATGAATAATTTTTGGTATAAATTCTTTTCCTACTCCACTTTCTCCAAGAACTAATACCGAAATATCGGTAGGAGCCACTTGTACAGTTTTTTCTAAAGCTCGATGTAAAGCATAATCATATCCAATGATTCCAAACTTTTGTTTTATATTTTGGATAAATTCCATGTCTTTATTTTTTTACATCTTTATAAATTTTTCCAATTAAGGTTGCAGATGTAGCATCTGTGATTTTTACAGATGCAATCCCTCCTATTTTGTAGGATTCTTTCGGGAAAACTACAACTAGATTTTGTGTATTTCTTCCATACCAATATCGATGATTTTTTTTTGATTCCCCTTCTATTAATACTTCTTGTACTTTTCCCAAGTATTCTTTCATTCTAAATGATGAGTGTTTTTTTTGTAAATCAATAATCTCTTTCAATCGTTTTTTTTTCACATCTTGAGGAACATTATCTTTAAATTTTCTATATGCATAAGTACCAGGTCTAGGAGAATAAGAAAACATATAACCGTAATTATATTGAATTTTATTCATCAAATCAATGGTATCTTTATGATCTTTTTCTTCTTCGTTGCAGAAACCAGTCATGATATCATGTGAAATAGAACATTCCGGAATTATGGATCTGATTTTATTAACTAAAGAAAGATATTTTTCACGTGTATATTTCCTGTTCATTAATTTCAGTATTTTGTTGCTTCCAGATTGAACGGGTAAATGAATATGCTTACAAATATTTGAATGTTTATGAATGACTTTCAGTACTTTATCAGACATATCATGAGGATTAGATGTAGAAAATCTTATTCTCATTAAGGGAATTTCTATAGCTAAAAGATTCAACAGTTCTGAAAAATCTATAGAAATTAACCCTTGAGTCCATCTATAAGAATCAACATTTTGTCCTAAAAGAGTAATTTCCTTATATCCATTTTGATACAAACGTTGACATTCATCAATGATATAATATGGATTACTGCTTCTTTCCCTTCCTCTGGTAAAAGGGACTATACAAAATGTACACATATTATCACATCCTCTAGTTATACTTAAAAAAGTTGTTATTTTGTTTTTTTTTAGAAATGGACTTATATCTGCATAGGTTTCGTTTTTTTGATAACTAAAGGAGAAATACTTTTGTCCAATCATAGCATGACGAATAAAATTAGATATTTCTTTATAAGAATTTGGATTGACAAAAAAATCTATCTTTTTTTCCTTTAAAAGAAGATCTTTTACTTTTTTTGACAAACATCCTATAACGCCAAATAAGGTTTTCTTCTTTTTTTTGATAAATTGTAATTGTTCCAATCTTTTTTTTAGAGTTAATTCTGCTTTTTCTCGAATAGAACAAGAATTGAATAATATTATGTTTGCTTTCTCTAGATTTTCGGACAAAAAGAAACCATCTTTGCACAAAATAGAAGTCACTATTTCGCTATCGGCGATATTCATTTGGCACCCATAGTTTTCAATGTAAAAACTTTGATTCAATTTTTCTTTCTTTTTTTCCATCACATGTAATTTTTAGTAAATAAAGATAAAAATAAAATGACATTATGTCATAAATGAAGAATTTTTTTTGCTAAAAAAATCATGTTCTTTTTTCCAGTTGATTTTTCTTTTACATTAGAGAGTTTTACTACTGAAATCCACTTTTTTTCTGGAATAGCTCTAACCATTTTTATTACAATGTTCATAGAAGGAACGCCTACATCATTAGTAAAATTGGTGCCTATTCCAAAACAAGGATTAATTTTGTTTTTGCAAAAAGAAGAAATATAAGCCACTTTGCATGGATTAAGATTATCCGAAAATATAATTTTTTTTTTGATAGGATTTATTTGAAATTTTTTGTAATGTTTTATAGCTTCTTGAACAAAAAAAATAGGATCTCCACTATCATGTCTAATACCTTGAAAAAAGTCAGAAAGTTTTTTATTAAAATTCTTAAAAAAAACTGAAGATGTATATGTATCAGATAAAGCAATTCCTAAATTTCCACTATAAATATTTAACCAATTTTCCATAGCTATACGATCTGCTATATTGAATCCATATTTTGCCGCATGAAACATAATCCATTCATGTCCTTGGGTCCCTATAGGTTTAATTGAAAAAATATGAGATAAATGGACATTACTACTTCCCATAAAAAAAGAAGATCCTTCTTCCATGAGTATTTCTAAAATCAATTTATGAACTTGATAAGAATATCTTCTTCTTGTTCCATATTCTCCAATTTTAACTTGTAAATTTTTATATTTTTTCAATTTTTCCTTAGTTAGAATTATAATTTTTTTATCAGATATCCGTTTTGATCCCGTCAATTTATAATATAACTCAGAGATAATAGCCATCAAAGGAACTTCCCATAATATCGTTCTGCTCCATAATCCTTCTATATTCATTTTTATATTTTTTCCCTTCTGATATATACTTACTTCCTTTGGATTGTATTGATATTTATTTAAAAAGTCTAAATAAGAAGAATCTAAGTAAGGACAATATTTTTCCAAATAGATTCTTTCTTCATTTGAAAGTTTTAAATAAGCCATTTTATTTAGGTTTTCTTTCAAGATTTGAACAAAATTTTTTGGAAAAGAATGTTTTCCTCTATTGATAAACTCATACTTAGCTTTTGCCGATGGAAATAATTTAATAACGGCATTTTGCATTGTAAATTTATAAAAATCATTGTCCAATATTGATGATATAATAGAAAAATTACTCATTAAAAGCGTTCTTTATAATTCATATCATAAAAAATTTTTAATTTAAGATAAAAAAATGGAAAATTTCTATTTTAACAAATAAATCAGGATTTGTAAATCTGTTTGAGTTTAAGTAGTATATTTTTCTTTTTTAGAAAAAATATTTCTCTAAATTTGCTTTTAAAACAATTTTAATATGGACAATACGAAATTATACGTAGGAAATTTATCTTATGATATGACAGAACAAGAATTAAAGAAATATTTTGAATCTATAGGGGAGGTCACTCATGCTAAGATAATTTTTGATGAATCTACATCTAACAAAAGAAGTAAAGGCTTCGGATTTATAGAAATGTCTAATGAAGAAAACGCAAAACAAGCTATAGAAAAATTAAATGGAACAGAATTTATGGGAAGAAATATTATTGTATCTGCAGCTAGACCCAGAACAAGAAAAGATTATTAGTCATATACACGCTTACATCTGTTTTTTTAAAAAAAACGATTAATGATATCTCAATATGTCAATATGAAATAACAACAATATTTAATATCACATATCAAACTAATCTATGAAAAAATTATATGGGACAGGTGTAGCGTTGGTTACTCCTTTTAAAAAGGATGAAAGAATCGACTTCAATGGACTTGAAAAACTAGTAAAATATGTTTTAGATAATGAAGTTGATTATTTGGTAGCATTGGGGACTACAGCTGAAACAGCTACTTTGAAAAAAGAAGAAAAACAAGATATTGTTGAATGCATTCAAAGTGCAAATTATAAACAACTTCCTTTAATCCTAGGAGTGGGGGGGAACAATACAAGAGATATTGTAAATCAAATAAATAGCATAAAAAACTTATCAGTTTTTTATGCTATTCTTTCAGTATCTCCTTATTATAATAGACCTTCTCAAGAAGGGATATATGAACATTTTAAATCTATTGTGAATTGTACTGAAGCCAACATAATTGTTTATAATGTTCCTAAAAGAACAGGTTCTAATGTTATGCCAGATACTGTCTTACGTTTAGCTAATAATTTTAAGAATATAATAGGAATAAAAGAAGCTTCTGGAAATGTTTTACAATCTTATAAAATTATTGAAAAAAAACCAAAAAATTTTAGTGTGATATCAGGAGATGATTTTATCACTTTGCCAGTCCTATTAGGAGGAGGAGAAAGTGTTATTTCTGTAATTGCCCAAGGTTTTCCTGATAAGGTTTCTCAAATGGTTTCTTTAGCTAGGAAGAATCAAGTAGAAAAAGCTTTTTCTATCTTTTATAAAATTATTAAAATGATAGATCTCATTTATGAAGAAGGAAATCCCACAGGGATTAAGACTCTTTTAAACATAATAGGAATATGCAATCCATATGTTAGATTACCTTTGTTAATTGGGAGTCCTTCTTTAAAAAAGAAAATGCTAAATTTATTGAAACAAATCAACTCATAGAAATTGATATTATGCTTAGCGAAAAAATACAAATAGGATTAACAAAACAATTAAATAGAGAATCAGAATCCTCTCAATTGTATTTATCTATGGCTTCTTGGGTAGAAAAAAAAGGTTTTGAAGGAATATGCGAATTTTTATATGATCATTCACATGAAGAAAGAATGCATATGTTAAAATTGATAAGATATATTAATAAGAGAGGAGGTCATGCTGTTTTGGATAACATTTTTATTAGAAAAATAACATATGGATCTTTGAAAGAATTATTTCAAATATTATTTGAACATGAAAAGAAAATTTCTAATGAGATCAATCTTTTAGTAGAATTATCTTTACAAGAAAAAGATTATTTTACATACAATTTTTTGCAATGGTATGTTGAAGAACAGATAGAAGAAGAAACTTTAAGTAAAATGATTTTAGATAAGATTGAACTAGTGGAGGAAGATAAAGGAGGATTGTATTTATTTGATAAAGACATAAAAAATTTTCATAAACAATAAAAATTGTGAATATAAAAACTATTTGTTTGATAGGAGTATTCATAACTTTTTTTGAAAGTTGTTTTCTTTTTTCAGAAAAAAAATTCGTTTTTTCAGGGAAAGAAAATGAATCGGGAGAAGAAGGTTTATTTGAAAGTGGGAAACGTCATTATTTTTCTTCTTTAAATTTTGATTTAGATCAAACAAAAACTAACAATGCAATTAACAAATTAAATCAATTTATTAGAGAATATCCTGATAGTTCAAAAATCGAGGAAGCTTATAGATTGATTAACGATTTATTAATGAAAATAGAAAGAAAAAATTATTGCATAGCTGATTCTTATTTTTTGATGCGTAGGTATCAAGCTTCTTTAATTTATTTTCAAGATTTGATGAGAGATTTTCCAGAAAGTCATTTCAAGGAAAAAGTTTTGTATAAAATATGTGTAGCTCAATATCAACTTTCTAGAAAAAAAGATTTTTTGAAATCATATAATGAATATATGAAATGTTTCCCTCATTATTCTAATGCAAAAAGATTAAAAGTTTTGTATAAAAAATTATGAATTTCTTAAGAGACATTAATCATGTTCCAATAAATACTGAGACTATAGATCGTGTAAAATTAGAAGAAAAATCAGGAAAAAACATATATGAAACCATATGCTTATTGGAAAAAATAAGTCAGAAAATCAGCAACGATATTAAGGTAGATCTGGATAACAGATTGGAAGAATTTAATCTGATGAACAAAAATAATTTGGAAGAAATTTTTGAGAATAAAGAACAAATAGAACTATCAAGATTTTATGAAAAACTTCCAAAAGTTACATCTATCTCTATTCAATATTTGTTAGACGAAAGAATAAAAACTTAATTGATTTTCTTTTTATAATCTATTAAAAATTTTTCCAAACCTATATTTGTCAATGGATGATTCAAGAGAGAATAAATAACTTTCATAGGAGAAGTGACTGCGTATATTCCAATCTTTGAGCATTCTATGATATGCAATGGATGGCGTATAGATGCTGCCAAAATCTTTGTATTAAAATGGTAGTTATCATATATGTTTTTGATTTCTCGTACCAAATCCAATCCATCATAAGACACATCATCTACTCTTCCTATGAACGGAGAAACATAACTGGCTCCAACTTTAGCTGCCAAAATAGCTTGTCCTGGAGAAAAAACGAGAGTACAATTAGTTTTAATCTTTTTATCAGAAAAATATTTAATCGCTTTGATTCCATCATGAGTTATGGGAATTTTTACAACAATTCTTGGATGTAGAAGGGAAAGTCTTTCTCCTTCTTGAATCATCTCTATATAATTAGTACTAATAACTTCTGCACTAACATCTTCTTCATCTTTAAGAAGATTACATATAGATATATAATGATCCTGAATTTCTTTTTGACTAGAAACAGATTCCTTGGAAATTAAGGATGGATTTGTTGTCACTCCATCTAATATACCAAGTGATCTTGCTTCATTAATTTCTTTTAAACTCGCTGTGTCTACAAAAAATTTCATAATCTCATTTTGAATACAAATTTAAAATATTTTTTAAAAACGAATTTTATTGTTTTTCTGTTGTGAACAAATTTTTGAGTAGAAAAATCTGTAAATTTATGAAATATCGTTTCACACATACATATTAGTCTATGCATTTTGATGTTATTATTTTAGGAAGTGGACCAGGAGGTTATGTAGCTTCCATACGTTCAGCGCAACTTGGAATGAAAACAGCTCTGATTGAAAAAGAATCTATTGGAGGTGTTTGTTTAAATTGGGGATGTATTCCTACTAAATCTCTTTTGAACAGTGCAAAAATTCTGCAATCCATAAGAAAAAATGGAAAACTTTTTGGAATAAAAAATGATCAAATCAAAATAGATTATTCTCAAATTATTGATAAAAGTAGAAATGTAGTAGAAAAGATGAGAAAAGGAATTTCATTTTTAATGAAGAAAAATGGAATTCATGTTATTCATGGAAATGCAATATTAAAAAAAGAAAAAAAAATTGAAATTTTTCAAGATGAAAAAAATGTAGGAGAATACTCTGCTTCGCATATTATTATTTCTACTGGTGCAATTCCTAAAATTGAAGATAAATTTCAATATGATGGTAAAAAAGTTATAACATATAAAGAAGCTCTTTCTTTATCTTCTTTACCAAGAAGAATGATCATTATAGGGTCTGGTTCTATAGGATTAGAATTTGCTTATTTTTATCATTCTATGGGAACACATGTTACCATTATAGAAATTTGTACAAAACTTTTTCCAAATGGAGATGATGAAATATCTGATCATTTGAAATCTTCCTTTGAAAAAATGGGAATTAAAAGTTATACATCTTCTTCTATAAGAAAGATAACTTCTTCTAAAAATGGAATAATTTTGGAAATTAAATCTTCTGTAGAAAATATTGTTTTAGAAGCGGATATAGTTCTTTACGCTATTGGAATCATACCTAATATCAAACATATTGGATTGGAAGAAATAGGAATTCAAATTGAGAAAGGATTTATCATTGTAGATGAAAATTATCGTACAAACATAGATGGATATTATGCAATTGGAGATGTCATTAAAACTCCATCTTTAGCTCATGTAGCCTCACATGAGGCAATCAACTGTATTGAAAATATAAAAGGATTAAATTGTCAAAAAATAGATTATAACAATGTTCCAAAATGTGTTTATTCTTTTCCTGAGATAGCTTCAGTAGGATATACTGAAAAAGAATCCAAAGAAAAAGGATTTCAGATTAAAGTAGCTAAATTTCCATTTAGTGCTCTTGGAAGAGCAAGAGCAGATGAAAATACTGATGGTTTTGTTAAAGTAATTTTTGATGCTAAATATGATGAATGGTTAGGGTGTCATATGATTGGAAATAATGTAACAGATTTAATTTCAGAAGTAGTCGTTGCAAGAAAATTAGAAGCAACCAGTTATGAAATTATAGGAAGTATACATCCTCATCCTTCATTGAGCGAATCTATTTTAGAATCTGTAGCTAACGCTTATGGTAGAGCTATTCATTTATAAACTATTTTTTATTACATCGCTTCTGTCCTTGTATTTCTACAATCGCTTCACATTTATTTTATTGTATACTAATCAAAAATTACCTTATTTACATCTACTCTTTCTTTGCATAAGATTCATAATTTGATTGTTTGATGATACACATAATATTGTTTGGACCACCGGGATGTGGAAAAGGAACTCAAGCTAAAATTATTGCAGCCAAATTTGGCTTATCCCACTTATCTACTGGGATGATATTCAGAAATCACATGAAGAGAAAAACAAATTTGGGAAAACTTGCTAGTTTTTATATCAATAAAGGAATATTGGTTCCTGATATGATGACTACAAATATGTTAAACATAGAAATTCAAAAACATTTTTGTGCCAAAGGAATTATTTACGATGGATATCCTAGAACAAGAAATCAAATTCTTTCTTTAGAAAAAACTTTAAAAAAATTTGTTTTGGGAACAATAAATATAATTTTCTATTTTTCTATTCAAAAAAATTTGATAATAGATAGATTATTAAAAAGAGGAAAAACTAGTCATCGTAATGATGATACAAATATTAAAACGGTTAAAAAAAGAATAGAAGAATATAACAAAGAAACTGCTTTGATTTGGAATAGTGATCCTAAATGGAAAAATAATATAATTAAATTAAATGCTTCTCTATCTGTAGAAAAAATTTCTGTTTTCATAGAAAAAGAAATAAAAAATTTGTTAAAAAAAAATTAACTCAATGAAAAATTGTTTTGTTGATTTTATAAAAATTTACTGTAAAAGTGGAGATGGTGGGTCTGGATGTATTCATTTTTATAGAGATAAACATATAGCTAGAGGAGGCCCCGACGGAGGAACAGGGGGAAAAGGTGGCAATATCCTTATTCAAGGAAATTCTCATCTTCATACTTTTTTTCATTTAAAATATAATAAACATTGGATCGCAAAATCAGGATCACCTGGAAAAGTGAATAATATCACTGGATCCAATGGAAAAGATCTATTAATAGAAGTTCCTATCGGAACTGTGGTAAAAGATGAAAAAAAAAATATAATAACAGAAATAACTAGAAACTGTGAGAAAAAAATTCTGTTTGAAGGAGGAAAAGGAGGAAAAGGGAATTATTTTTTTAAAAATTCAATAAATCAATCTCCTTATCATGCTCAACCAGGCATAAAAACAAAAGGTTATTGGATTTTTTTGGAGTTGAAAATCTTAGCAGATGTAGGATTAATAGGATTTCCAAACACTGGAAAATCAACTTTACTTTCTATGATTACAAGAGCAAAACCTAAAATAGGTGATTTTTCTTTTACTACTAAGGTCCCCCATTTAGGGGTAGTCAAGATGAATTTTGATTCTTTTTTAGTTGCAGATATTCCTGGTATTATAGAAAATGCATCTGAAGGAAAAGGTTTGGGTCATCATTTTCTTAGACATGCAGAACGAAATTCTGTTTTGTTGTTTTTAATTTCTTCAGAAACAAAAAATAAAAGACAAGAGTATTTAATTTTGTTAAACGAACTCAATAAATTTAACTCAAATTTTTTAAATAAAAAACGTTTGTTAGCAATTTCTAAATCGGATTTAATTGATGATAAAAAAAAAGACAAAATAAGAGAAATATTTTTAACTTTAAAAGAAGATATTATTTTTATTTCTTCTTTTACAAAAGAAGGATTAATAGAATTGAAAAAAAAATTGTGGAAATTAATTAAAAGTATTCATTGATAATAATTTAATTTTTTCATTACAATGTCTTTATCTATATTCAAAACGGAATGAATATTTTCTATATCATACATATAATCCAAAAATATTTTCTCACAAAAAGTCCGTAACCCTCTTGCTCCAATACCAAGTTGAAAAGTTTTATCTACTATGATATCCAAAGCTTCATCTGTTATATTCATAGATATATTATCCATATTAAATAATTTTTGATACTGTTTGATTAAAGAGTTTTTGGGAGTCAACAGAATTTTTTTCAACATTTTTTTATTCAATGGATTTAAATAAGTGGTGACAGGAAATCGACCTACCAGTTCTGGTATTAATCCAAAATGTTTTAAATCTGCAGCAATAATATTTTTTAGATAATTTTTATCATTATTTTTTTCTCTTTTTTCTTGAGTTAAAAAACCTATAGAAATTTGTTTTATTCTATCAGAAACAATTTTTTCTATGCCATCAAATGTTCCTCCAGCTATAAATAATATGTTTTCAGTATTGATTTGTATCATTTTTTGGTCTGGATGTTTTCTTCCTCCTTGTGGAGGGACATTGATCACTGATCCTTCTAATATTTTAAGTAATGCTTGTTGTACTCCTTCTCCAGAAACATCTCTAGTAATAGAAGGATTATTGCTTTTTCTGGATATTTTATCTATTTCATCTAGAAAAATAATTCCTTTTTCAGCATAACTTATATCATAATTAACTGACTGTAATAATCTTGTCAAAATGGATTCTACATCCTCTCCCACATATCCAGCTTCAGTTAAAGTAGTAGCATCTGCTATAGCAAAAGGAACTTTCAAAAGTTTTGATATACTTTTCGCTAGTAAAGTTTTTCCTGTTCCGGTATTTCCAATTAATAATATATTGGATTTTTCTATTTCTACATCTTGATTTTCTGAATTACTCTGATGTATTCTTTTATAATGATTGTATACAGCAACGGAAATAATTTTTTTGGCTTCATTTTGTCCTACTACATACTTATCTAAAAAAGATTTGATTTCTTTAGGTTTTTTTATTTGTATCTGTGCAGATTCATTTTTTTTTTTTTCAATATTTTTAGACCAAAATTTTCTATGAATTATGGAATAAGTTTTTTCTATACAAAAATTACAGATATGTCCGCTGATACCCGATACAAGAAAAGTAATATCATTTTTTTTTCTTCCACAAAAATTACATGTCAATGAGTCTTCCATAAATTTTTATTCCATCTTCCATATATATGGAGCAAGCTTAACTACATCACATCGCTACAACCTTATTACCTTTGCTGTGTTCCCACCCTGGAGGATTCATAGGGAGCTGATTGTGTAGAACTTGCTCCAAATTTGGTAAATATAAAAAAAAAATCATAAATTCTCATTTTTCTAAATGAAAATTCACATTCTGTGAAATAAAAATTTTTCGTGATTATTGATTCATATCATAATTAAAACTTATTCATATTATTTCATTTTTATTTTTATGATGGAAGCAAAATATATTTTTGTTACAGGAGGAGTCTCCTCTTCTTTGGGGAAAGGAATCGTTTCCGCTTCATTAGGTCTGCTATTGAAAGCTAGAGGGTATAAAGTTTCAATTTTGAAACTTGATCCTTATTTCAATATAGATCCAGGAACTTTAAACCCTTATGAACATGGAGAGTGTTTTGTTACTAAAGATGGAGCAGAAACAGATTTGGATTTAGGACATTATGAGCGATTTTTAAACCAACCCACTACCAAAGAAAATAATGTTACATCTGGATTGATATATAAAACAGTTATAGATAACGAAAGAAAAGGAAATTACTTGGGAAAAACAGTGCAGGTCATTCCTCACATTACAAATGAAATTAAAAGACGTATTAAAATACTAGGAGAATCAAATAGTTACGATATTATTATTACTGAAATAGGAGGAACAGTGGGGGATATAGAAAGTTTGCCATATATTGAATCAGTCCGTCAATTAAAGTGGGAATTAGGAAAATTCAATGGATTAGTAATTCATTTAACATTACTACCACATATTGCAGTTACTGGAGAAATCAAAACGAAACCAACACAACACTCTGTTCGTAATTTAATGGAAAATGGAATACAAGCAGATATTATTGTCTGTAGAACAGAAAAACATATATCTAAAGAAATTAGAGAAAAATTAGCTTTGTTTTGCAATGTAAAGCAGAAACATGTTATAGAATCAATTGATACTAAAATCATATACGAGATTCCTTGTTTATTGCATTTTCAAAATTTCGATAAGGTTGTATTAAATCATTTAAATTTATCTACTGTTATTTCTCCTAATTTAAAAAAATGGAAAATTTTTATAAAAAAATATAAAAATCCAAAATATGAAACTAAAATAGCATTAGTTGGAAAATATGTTTCTTTACATGATTCTTATAAATCAATCACTGAAGCATTAATTCATGCAGGAACGGAAAATGAAACTTACGTTAATATAAAATGGATTTATTCGGAAATGATAAAAGAAAAAAACATAAAAAAATATTTTAAGGGAATTTCAGGAATTTTAGTTGCTCCAGGATTTGGAAATAGAGGAATAGAAGGAAAAATTCTTGCAGCAAAGTATGCAAGAGAGAACAAAATTCCATTTTTTGGGATCTGTTTAGGAATGCAAATTGCTGTAATAGAATTTGCTAGAAATGTTTTAGGTTTAGAAAAAGCAGAAAGTTACGAAACAAATCCATATACTTCTCATCCAGTAATCTGTTTAATGGAGAAACAAAAAAAACAAACTCACAAAGGAGGAACTATGCGTTTAGGAAACTGGAAATGTTCCCTTGTAGAAGGGTCTAAAATATTTTCTATTTATAGAGGAAAAAAAGAGGTTTTAGAAAGACATCGTCATAGATATGAATTTAATAATAATTACTTAGAATATTTTTCTAATGCTGGTATGAAAGCTGTCGGTATCAATCCAGATACAGGTTTAGTAGAAGCAATTGAGTTAGAAAATCATATTTTTTTCTTGGGAGTTCAATATCATCCAGAATATCAGAGTACAGTAACTAATCCACATCCTTTGTTCACAAATTTTGTAAAAGTTTCCAAAAATTATAAATTTTTTGATTATCAGAATTCTTCTTATATATGAAGGATAAAAATTTAGATTATAGTTCTATGATAGGACTATTTCTTATATTGTTGATTTTAACGATTTTCACGTATTTTAATAAAGAAAAAGAATACAAAGTAAATAAAAAATTTTTTGATCGGAAAAAAGTTCTTCTTTTTGAAAAGAAAAAAAAAGAAAAAAATAATTTTTTTTTATTGGAAAATAATGTTTTAAGACTAAAAATATCTAATGTAGGTGGAATAATAAGTGAAGTCTTTTTAAAAAAATATAAATCATATGATACTTCATTGTCATATCATGCAAGAAATCTTTATTTAGTAAAAAATTCTAGTTTTTTATACAAAATGTCCTTTTCTAACAAAGAAGGATTAAATATTGATACAAAAAATTTATTTTTTCAACCTTTTTCATTGAAAAACCAAAAAAAAGGAATTAAAATTCTTATAATGAGAGCTAAAAATCCTTATGGGAAAGGATTTTTAGATTATATATATACAATTGGAATAGAAAATCAATATGATATTGGTTTTTCCGTACGGACAACAAATTTTTATCCTTTTAGAAAATTAGTTTCTATCAATTTAGAGCAAAAAATTTTATCTCTGGAAAAGGATAGAAATTGGGAAAATTCTTATACTCAAGCTTATTATTCTGTTTTTAATAAAAATTCAGCATCTGTAAAATATTTATCCGAAAAAAAGACAGAAGAAAAAAATATATCTAACATAAATTGGATTGCTTATAAACAACAATTTTTTGCTTCTATATTCATTCCGGAAAAAATATTTAAAAACACTTTTGTCCAATCAGAAAATTTTTCTTCAGGAAGTTTTCTAAAGAAAATTCAATTCAAAACATTTATAAATACGAAAAAAAATGAAGAATTTCACTTTTCTTTTCGTTTCTATTTTGGTCCTTTAGATTTTAATTTATTAAAAGAATATAAAAACGGATTTGAAAATATTATTCCATTTGGATGGGGTTTTTTAAAGTGGATTAATAAATATTTTTTTCTGATAATTTTTCAATTTCTGGAAAAAACAAATTTAAATTATGGTGTTATTATTATTTTGATGACCATAGTCGTAAAACTTATATTATCTCCAATTACTTACAAACAATATAAATTAAGCGCTATAATGAAATTAATTCGTCCGGAAATAGAAGAATTAAACAATAGATATAAAAATAATGAAGATGCTTTTAAGAAACAAAGAGTTATGATGGAATTGTATAGTAAAGTAGGCATTAATCCAATGTCTGGATGTCTTTCTACATTATTTCAAATTCCTATTTTTTACTCATTATTTAAATTTTTTCCTACTATAATTAATTTGAGAGGAAAATCTTTTTTATGGGTAGAAGATCTTACTTCATATGATTCAATTCTTGAATTGCCTTTTTTTATTCCTTTTTACGGAAATCATGTGAGTTTGCTCACTTTATTATATTCATTCGCATTACTAGTTTACACAAAATTAAGTAATAATGGGAAAAAAGACTTTTCTCAAGATGAAAATAGTTCTATTCCCGATATGAATTTCATATTGTATTTGATGCCTATTATTATGTTATTATTTATAAATAGTTACGCTTCTGCATTATCTCTGTATTATTTTACTTCTAATATGATCAATATTGGTTTTTTCTTTTTTATCAAGGAATTTATGTTGAATGAGAAGAAAATTCTTATGAAAATTCAAGAGAAAAAACTGATAAAACATAGTCAAAAAACAATTCAATAATAGAAAAAAAAATTATTCAATAAATTTGATTTCTTTTTGACAGAAAGAATAAAATTTATTGTTGAATTCAATGATTAGAAAACCTTCATCTGTTATAGATCGTATTGTTCCTTTAACAAAATTATTTATTTTGTAAATATAAAAAAGAGAAATTTTATCTTTCAAATAAAGATGATTGATATAATATTCTCGTACAAAATTTTCTCCGTGAATCATAAAAAGAGAATATTCTTTTTGAATAGAATATATAATGTTATAAAAAAGATGGTCTAATTCAAAATTCATATTAAAAATTTTCTTCAAAGAAGAAGCATTCCATTCTTTTTCAAACTTTGTTTGATGAACATTTAAACCGATTCCAATAATAGAAGTATGAATTTTTTTTAGAAAAATACTATTTTCTATTAAAATACCTCCTATTTTTTTACTGCATGAAATAATATCGTTAGGCCATTTAATCCAAAAATTTTTTTTTATTATTTTTAATAAAGTTTTATGAATAGCATTGCTTGTGATAACATTGATCATGTATTTTTTATTGACTGGAAAAGAATTGATAGGTCTAAAAATGATACTGAAAGTTAAGTTTTTACCTTTTTCCGTGTACCATAAATTATTACTCACTCCTATTCCTTTAGTTTGATTCATGGACCAGATAATTATCCAATTTTTTTTTTATAACTATATTTCCTTGCATATTGATTTGTAGAATTAACTTCTTGTAATAGAACTAAATTTATAGGCCAAATAAGTTTTTTCAAAATGTTTTATATTGGAAAATTTAACTTCTTTAAAGTGAAAACCTTATTTTTGTTTTTTGAAATTTAAAAAAAGAAATACTTATAAATTTAATTAAAAAACAATTTTCGTTTTGTTGCTAAAAAAAATCATAGAAGGGATTCAAATGGTTAAAGGAAAAAATATATCTATTATAAACTTGAAAAATAGAGAAAATTTTATTTGTGATTATTTTGTCATTTGTAACGGTAATTCTCATAATCAAGTTTATGCCATTTCACAATCTATAGAAAGAACTACAATTAAACAATTACAGAAAAAACCTTGGCATATAGAAGGATTAAAAATGAGAGAGTGGGTATTGGTAGATTATATTTCTATTGTAGTCCATGTTTTTCAAAAAGAAGTAAGATTGCATTATGATATAGAAAGTCTTTGGAATCAAAACTAATAACAGAAAATTTGGTTTTTATTTAAATTAAATAATGAAGAAAACACCTATATGATAGATAAAAAAGCCAAAGGCAAAAATAATTTTTTTTGGGTATATGCAGTCATATTTGCTATATTTATTGGAATATTTTTTTTTAAATCTTCTTTTTCGTATCCTAGAAAAATAGATCAGGATACTTTTTTTGATATTTTATCAAAAGGGAATGTTCAAAAGATTATAATTAAACATAGAGAAATAGTACATGTTTATTTAAAAAAAGTTAATGGAACAAGAATTACTACTCCTACTAAAAATGAGAATGAAAAAAGGTTTATTACGGAACTGTTACAGTACGAGTTTGAAATAGGAGATTTGCAATTTTTTCAGAAAAAATTTGAAGAATATAAAAAAAAGTATAATCTGAATACCATTATTGATTTTAAAAATCAACAAGAATATACAATAACTAAATTTTTCTTTGATTATGGCATATTTTTCATATTATTAGTAATTTTTTGGGTTTTTCTTTTTAGAAAAATAGGTTCTACAGGAGGAGGCCCCGGAGGTCAAATATTTAATATAGGAAAATCTAGAGCTAGATTATTTGATGAAAATGATAATGTAAAAATTACATTTAAAGATGTAGCAGGATTAGAAGGAGCAAAAGAAGAAGTTCAAGAAATAGTAGAATTTTTAAAAAGTCCTCAAAAATATACTAAACTTGGAGGAAAAATACCTAAAGGGGCTTTATTAATAGGTCCTCCAGGTACAGGAAAAACTTTGCTAGCAAAAGCAGTAGCTGGAGAAGCTAAAGTTCCATTTTTTTCTTTATCAGGTTCAGATTTTGTAGAAATGTTCGTAGGAGTAGGGGCTTCTCGAGTAAGAGATTTGTTTGAGAAAGCTAAAGAGAAATCTCCATGTATAATATTTATTGATGAAATTGATGCTATAGGAAGAGCTAGAGGAAAAAGCAGTATAGCTGGATCGAATGATGAAAGAGAAAATACTTTGAATCAATTGTTAACAGAAATGGATGGGTTTGGAACTCATACCAATGTAATTGTATTGGCAGCAACAAATAGATCAGATATTTTGGACAAAGCATTGCTTCGTCCTGGTCGTTTTGATCGGACTATATTAGTTGATCCTCCTGAATTAAATGAAAGGAAAGAAATATTTAAAGTTCATCTCCAAAGATTAGTATTATCTAATAATGTGGATACAGATTTTTTAGCTAGGCAAACTCCAGGTTTTAGTGGTGCAGATATAGCAAATGTTTGTAACGAATCTGCACTTATTGCAGCAAGAAAAGATAGATCTAGAATAGAAAATCAAGATTTTCTAGATGCGATAGATCGTATTATAGGAGGTTTAGAAAAAAAGAATAAGATTATCAAACCAAATGAAAAAAAACGAATAGCCTATCATGAAGCTGGACATGCTACAATAAGTTGGTTGCTGGAACACGCGGCACCTTTAGTCAAGGTGACCATAGTTCCAAGAGGAAGATCTTTGGGATCTGCATGGTATCTTCCAGAAGAAAGACAATTGACTACTCCAGAACAAATGAAAGATGAAATTTGTGCCTTATTAGCAGGAAGATCAGCAGAAGAAATCATTTTCAGTAGTATATCTACCGGAGCGTTAAATGATTTGGAAAGAGTGACTAAGCAAGCGCAATCTATGGTAGCTATTTTCGGTTTAAATGAAAGAATTGGAAATATTTCTTATTATGATTCTACAGGACAAAATGAATTTTCTTTTTCTAAACCTTATAGTGAAAAAACAGCTCAGATTATAGATGAAGAAATATCGAAAATTATAACGGAACAATATCAAAGAGCTAAAAAAATATTGAAAAATAATGAAAAAAAATTATCTATGTTAGCTAATGAACTCTTGGAAAAAGAAGTTATCTTTAGAGAAGATTTGAAAAAAATATTTGGTGAGAGACCTTATCCTGATGAAATTGGAGATATATTAGGCAATATTTCCTCATCCTGATGAAATTGGAGGTATATTAGGAAAAATGTTTACTACTCTTAATTGATTATTATCATTATAAAAAAACTTAATGAATGAAAAGAAAGAAAGACTTAGACTTTCTAATAAGACTCTTCACCGGTTTTGTTTATGTTGTTTTGATTATTTTTTCTATTGAAAAAGGAGAAAAGATTTTCAGAATCGTAATGATGATATTATCTTTTCTTTGTTTATTCGAATTTTTGATTATATCAGGAACTGATATAATTTTAATTAAAGTAGCTTCTTTGTTTTTTTTATTTCCCATTTTAATGGATATTTTCACAAAAAAAGGACTTATTCCATATATCATATGTTTCATTCCTTATTCTATAATTTTTTTCATTATTCAACTCTTCTCTAAAAAATATTCTCATCGAGAAAAAATAACACAAGTCAGTCATTTAATTTTTGGTTTTGTCTATATTATAATTCCTTTTTATTTAGCTTCTTACATATATAGTAACATTTATCATGGGAAAGAATTGATTTTAGGTATTTTTATTTTAATATGGACAAATGACACTTTATCCTATTTAATTGGAAGAAAATGGGGAAAGAGAAAAATAGCTATGTCTATTTCTCCAAAAAAATCTGTAGAAGGTTTTATTGGAGGCTTATTATTTTGTTTAATATTGGGTTTTTTTCTGTATAAAATATGGGGTGAAAAATATTGGGGCGTTCTAGCTTTTATGGTCCCTATTTTTTCTACAATTGGAGACCTTGTAGAATCTACTATTAAAAGATCTTATAACGTAAAAAATTCTGGAATTTGGTTTCCTGGACATGGTGGATTTTTAGATAGGTTGGATAGTTTTATTTTTGTTATTCCAATTATAGCTACAATAGTTATTAGTGTAGTCTATCTATTTTAAAAGAATCTTAATATGATTCATAAAGAAGGAGTTTTATTTTTAGTTTATGCTTTTATAACAAT
>NZ_CP059190.1:360946-425303 GCF_014251555.1 Blattabacterium cuenoti | reverse complement strand
AATAAATTGTGATAAAAAAAAAGAAATAGTAATTTCTCCCGCTGATGGGAAAATTGTGGAAATAAAAAATATTTTTGAGACTGAGTTTTTAAAGGAGAATTGTATATGTATTTCTATTTTTATGTCTCCTTTTAATGTGCATGTAAATAGATTCCCTGTATCTGGAAAAGTGATTTATACCAAATATCATCCAGGTAAATACTTAATAGCATGGTTTAAAAAATCATCATTGAATAATGAACGTACAACTATTGTTATAAAAACAAATAAGGGTAAAAAAGTATTATTTAGGCAAATTGCTGGATTTTTGGCTAGACGTATTATTCTTTATGCAAGAAAAAATTCTATAGCGAAAAAGGGAGAAGAGTTTGGATTTATCAAATTCGGATCTAGAATTGATGTTTTTTTACCTTTGAATTCTGTAATTTTAGTGAAAGAGGGAGAAAAAGTTTATGGAGGGGAAACTAAAATTTCCATTATCCCATTATAATTAACTCCCTTTATCAATTTTTTATTTTACTTCTTCATAATCTACATCTTGTACATTTCCATTTCCTTTACTGTCACTCCTTTTTTCATCATTTTCTTTCTTGTTTGATTGATCATTCTTTTTTTCCGCCGCATAAAGTTCTTGAGAAGCATTAGTCCAAGCTTCATTCAGTTTTTTCATACTATTATCAATAGAAGAAAAATCTTTTTTAGAATGAGCTTTTTTTAATTCTTCTAACGAAATTTCTATATTTTTTCTATTATTTTCTGATAATTTATTTCCATAGTCTTTCAACTGCTTTTCAGATTGAAAAATTTGATTGTCAGCAGAATTTAATTTTTCTATTTCTTTTTTTATATTCTCATCTTTTTGAGCATTTTCTTTCGCTTCTCTTTTCATTTTTTCTATTTCTTCTTGGTTCAAACCTGAAGAAGTTTCAATACGTATAGATTGTTCTTTTCCCGTTCCTTTATCTTTTGCAGATACATTAAGTATCCCATTAGCATCTATATCAAAAGTTACTTCTATTTGAGGGATTCCTCTAGGAGCTGGTGGAATATCTACTAAATCAAATCGACCTATCTCTTTATTATCATTGAACATTGGTCTTTCTCCTTGTCCAACACGTATAGTGACTGCTGATTGATTATCAGCTGCTGTAGAGAAAATTTCAGATTTTTTAGTAGGAATAGTTGTATTAGACTCAATAAGTTTCGTAAAAACACCTCCTAAGGTTTCAATTCCTAAAGATAAAGGAGTTACATCTAATAATAATACATTTTGCACATCTCCAGTTAAAACTCCACCTTGTATAGCAGCTCCAATAGCAACCACTTCATCTGGATTTACTCCTTTAGATGGTTTTTTTTTGAAAAATCTTTCGACTTCTTCCTGCACTTGAGGTATACGTGTAGATCCTCCTACTAAAAGAACTTCGTCTATATCTTTAGTAGTTAGATTTGCATCTTTTAAGGCTTTAGAACAAGGATTTATAGAACGTTGTATTAATTTTTCTGATAGTTGCTCAAATTTTGCACGAGTTAAGGTAATAACCAAATGCTTAGGACCAGACTCAGTAGCTGTAATATATGGAAGATTAACTTCTGTTTGATTAGAAGAAGATAATTCTATTTTTGCTTTTTCAGAAGCTTCTTTTAAACGTTGTAAAGCCATAGGATCTTTTCTAAGATCTAATCCTTCTTTAGATTTAAATTCATTTGCAAGATGATCAATTATTACTTGATCAAAATCATCTCCGCCTAAATGAGTGTCTCCATTTGTAGAAAGAACTTCAAAAACTCCATCTCCTAACTCTAAAATAGAAACATCAAAAGTACCTCCTCCTAAATCATATACGACTATTTTTTTATTTTGATTGCTTTTTTCTAAACCATAAGCCAATGCGGCCGCAGTTGGTTCATTAATAATTCGTTCTACTTTTAATCCTGCTATTTCTCCTGCTTCTTTAGTAGCTTGTCTTTGCGCATCGTTGAAGTAGGCGGGGACTGTGATGACGGCTCTGTTAACTTCTTCTCCTAAATAATCTTCAGCTGTTTTTTTCATTTTTTGCAAAATCATTGCTGATATTTCCTGAGGAGCATACAATCTTTTTTCTATATCTACACGAGGTGTATTATTTCCTCCTTTTATGACTTTGTAGGGAATATGTTTTAATTCTTCTGTTACTTCCGAATACATTCTTCCCATAAATCGTTTAATTGAAAAAATAGTTTTTTGTGGGTTGGTGACCGCTTGTCTTTTTGCCGGATCTCCTATTTTTCTTTCTCCTCCTTCTACAAAAGCAACTATAGATGGAGTAGTTCTTTTCCCTTCTGAATTAGGTATAACAACGGGATCATTAATTTCCATGACGGCCACACAAGAATTTGTTGTTCCTAAATCTATTCCTATAATTTTACTCATTACGTTTTTTCATATTAGTTAGTCTCCCAATAGCTCTTCAATCATTATGCCATAATGAAAATAAAACCCTTTATAAATAAAGGTAGCAAAATGTATGACAATAAAAAGCTTTTGAAAAAAAAGTTTTTTATGACAAAAAGTCATCTTATGAATATTTTTAAAATTTCTTATATTACAAAAAATAAAAAAAATATGGATCCGTTAAGTTTAAAGACAACTTCATCCAAAAAAGATTCAATCGTGAAGTCATGGATAATAATGGATGCTACTAATCAAATTCTTGGTAGATTTTCTTCTAGAATAGCTTCTATTATAATAGGAAAACATAAACCTTTTTTTTCTCCCCATGTAGATTGTGGAGATCATGTCATTGTGATTAATTCTAATAATATTAGACTCACTGGAAAAAAATGGAATTATAAAAAATATATCCGTTATACTGGATATCCTGGAGGGAAAAAGGAAACTGCTGTTAAAAATTTGTTTAATAAAGATTCCAGAATATTGATATACAAAGCAGTAAAAGGAATGCTTCCTAAAAATCGTTTAGGACGTTCAATTTTGAAAAATCTTCATGTTTATCAAAAATCCAATCACAAACATGAAGCTCAAAAACCTATTTTATTTAAGTTGAATTAAAAAGTATCATGATACATCATACTATAGGAAGGAGGAAAAGATCTCTTGCCCGTGTTTATTTAAAACTAGGGAATGGATTAATAACTATCAATTCCAAAAAATTGGATCAGTATTTTCCAAAATATGTTCATCAAAAAATTTTATATCCTATTAAAATTATAGATAAATTAGATCAATTTGATATGAATATCAAAGTGTTTGGAGGAGGATTTAATGGACAGGCAGAAGCGATTCGTCTTGCAATATCTCGTGCGCTTTGTCAATTTGATCTAAAACATAGAAGCAAATTAAAGTTTGAGGGATTATTAACTCGCGACTCTAGAGAAGTTGAAAGAAAAAAGTTTGGTCGAAAAAAAGCTAGAAAAAAGTACCAATTTTCAAAACGTTAGAACGTTAGGAATAGAAAAACTGAAAAATAAAAATGAAAATTAATACTAAAGATTTGTTGAAAGCTGGAGTTCATTTTGGACATATTGCACGAAAATGGAATCCAAATATGCGTCCTTTTATTTTTATGAAAAAAGGAGGGATCCATATTATTGATTTATCAAAAACAATTTATAAACTTGAAGAAGCTTGCAATGGATTAAAAAAAATAGCAATAACTGGAAAAAAAATATTGTTAGTTGGAACTAAAGCTCAAGCTAAGGAAAAAGTTTATTCTTATGCAAAGAGTATAAATATGCCTTGTGTAACAGAAAGATGGTTAGGTGGATTGTTGACAAATTTTACAACTATTCGTAAATCTGTTAAAAAAATGAATAGTATAGAAAAAATGAAAAAAAATGGAACTTTTAATACTTTGTCCAAAAAAGAAAGATTATTAGTTAATCGATTATATGATAAATTACATAAAAATTTAGGAAGTATTTCAAACATGAATCATATACCAGGTGGTATTTTTTTGGTAGATCCAAACAAAGAGAAAATAGCATTGACAGAAGCTAAAAAGTTGAGAATTCCTATATTTGCTATGGTAGATACTAACACTGATCCGAATGGGATTCAATATCCTATCCCTTCTAATGATGATTCATCCAAATCAATAGATATTATTTTGAAATTTGTGGTAGAAGCTATTCAAAATGGAATTTTAATCAACAAAAATGAACGTGAAGAAAAAAATCATACAAATAAAAAATCATGAAAATTCCTGTATATCAAATTAATAAACTTAGAAAGATGACAGGTGTTGGAATAATGGATTGCAAAAAAGCTTTGATTGATTCCAACGGAAATATAGACGAAGCCATTCTTATTTTAAGAAAAAAGGGAGAAAAAATAGCAATCAATAGATCATCTTTTCAGATGAAAGATGGAGCTGTTATTTCTTCTATAAGTTCTGATCATTCTTCTGGAACAATTATAGGCCTTAGTTGTGAAACTGATTTTCTATCTAAGAGTTACGAATTTTTAAGTTTTTTATCTATGCTATCTAAAAAATCTTTATCATGTCATACTAAAGAAGATTTTTTATCCAGTTATTATCATGAAATGAACAGTGTGAAAGAAATGATTGTCAGTCACATGGGAGTAGTAGGAGAAAAATTGGAATTAAAAATTTTTGAAAGAATAGATTCTCCATTTGTCATAGATTATACTCATAACAATCATAAAATTGCAACATTAGTTGGATTTTCTTCTGAAATAAATATATCTGTAGCTAGAAATATAGCAATGCATATTACAGCTATGAATCCTATAGCTATAAATGAGGATGAAATCCCAAATAAACTCATGAAAAAAGAAGTAGATATCATCAAAAATCAAGTAAAAACAGAAATAAGATCAGACGATATGATGCAAAAGATTATTCAAGGAAAAATTAAAAAATTTGTTTTAAATAATACTCTTCTGAATCAGAAATTCATAAAGGATAACAAAATAAATATTCAAGAATATTTAAATAAATATAATAAGAATTTAAAAATAAATTTCTTCAAAAGAGTAAGTATTTAATTGAATGAAAAAACTAATGTTAATAATTTTGGATGGTTGGGGTTTTTCTTCTACAAATTCATCTTCTTCTGCTATAGAACAAGCTAACACTCCGTTCATTGATTTTTGTTATAAAAATTATCCTTCTAGCAAATTAGAAGCTTCAGGATCTTATGTCGGATTACCCAAAGGTCAAATGGGAAATTCTGAAGTAGGTCATATAAGTTTAGGATCTGGACGAAAAGTTATTCAAAGTTTAGAAAAAATAAATGCGTCTATTGAAAGTGGTTTTTTCAGGAAAAAAGTCAGCCCTATTTTAGATAAGATCCGTCTATCCAAAAAAAGAATACACTTTATTGGATTATTATCTGATGGAGGTGTCCATTCACACATGAATCATCTTTTTGCTTTACTTAAAATAGCTTGTGAAAAAAAAATAAAAGATGTTTTTATACATGTGTTCACAGATGGAAGAGATTCATCCCCAAATAAAAGCATTTTTTATATCAAAGAACTTTTAAAAAAAACTAGAAAATACGTTGGAAAACTATCTTCTATTATAGGAAGATATTATTCAATGGATCGTGATCATAGATGGGAAAGAACTAAAAAAGCATATTACGCAATGGTTTATTCAAAAGGTTTTTATACTAAAAATGTTTTTTCATCTATAGAAGAATCATATAAAAATGGAGTGACAGATGAATTTTTACCTCCTTTAATAATTACTGACAGTCAAGGAATTCCTATTTCAAAAATAGAAGATGGAGATGTTGTTTTTTGTTTTAATTTTCGATCAGATCGTTCTAGACAAATCACAGAACTATTGACTGGATATAATTCTTTTTCAGGTATAAGAAAGTTAAATTTATTTAGTTACATAACTATGACCTGTTTTAATCCTAAATATAAAGATATTCATGTTCTTTTTGAAAAAGAGTGTTTGCCAGAAACATTAGGTGAAATTTTGGAAAAAGAAGGGAAAAAACAGATTCGTATAGCTGAAACAGAAAAATATCCACATGTTACTTTTTTTTTCTCGGGAGGAAGAGAAATCCCTTTTGATAAAGAAACTAGAATTTTATGTGAATCTCCTAAAGTGTTTACTTATGATTTAAAACCTGAAATGAGTGCAGAAAATATTGTGAAAAAAATTATTCCTGAATTAAAAAGAAAGAGTTCAGATTTTATTTGCTTAAATTTTGCGAATCCAGATATGGTAGGTCATACTGGAAAAATGAAAGAGACAATAAAAGCTTGTGAATACGTTGATCAATATACAAAATTTTGTTCTGAAGAAGCAATAAAAAATTCATACACAGTTATTATAGTAGGAGATCATGGAAATGCAGATTATATGATTAATCCTGATGGAAGTCCTAATACTGCTCATACTACATCTTTAGTCCCTTTTATTCTTTTAGATCAAGAAATAAAAAAACAAAATCTTTTGCTAAGAGAGGGAGTATCTTTATCAGATGTGGCTCCTACCATACTTCAATTAATGGAATTACCTATTCCTCATGTAATGAGTGGAACTTCTATTATAAAATGTCGAAAAAAATAATTGTGTTTTGATACAGTTAAAAACTATTGAAGAAATAATCTTAATCAAAAAAAGTGCTTTTTTAGTTTCTAAAACATTAGGAATGTTAGCTAAAGAAGTTAAACCTGGTGTGAATACTCTTTTTCTAGATAAACTTGCAGAAAATTTTATTCGTGATCACGGTGGAGAGCCAGCTTTTTTAGGTTTATATGACTTTCCAAATACTTTATGTGTTTCTCCAAATCATCAAGTAGTGCATGGTATTCCTAATCAATCTCCTTTGTGTGAAGGAGACATTTTGTCTATAGATTGTGGGGTTTATATGAATGGCTTTTATGGAGAACATGCTTACACTTTTGAAGTTGGAACTGTTTCTAACGACATAAAAAAATTTCTTAATTGTTCTAAAAAATCTCTTTATATTGGAATTTCCAAATGTAGAACCGGAAATCATACTGGAGATATAGGTTATTCTATACAATCTTACATTGAAAAAAATGGGTACAGTGTGGTCAAAGATCTTGTAGGTCATGGACTTGGTAAAGAAATGCATGAAGATCCTCAAATTCCTAATTTTGGAAAAAAAGGAAAAGGGTTTCAATTAAAAAATGGATTGGTTCTTTCTGTAGAACCTATGATTAATTTGGGTACGTCCGAAATATTATTTCATAAAGATGGATGGACAATCACCACTTTAGATGAAAAAATATCTGCTCATTATGAACATAATATAGCTATTATTGATGGATATCCTTGTTTACTTTCTACTTTTCGTTATATTTACAAAGAACTTAATATTCAATCATTCGAAGAGGATCCTTTTCAAAACAAAAAAATTGATATAGATAATTTTTAATGTTAATTTATTGATTTAGTTGTATTTTTTCATTAAATAGCATAATTTGCGTTCTAAATATAGAATATGCCTACTATACAACAATTAATTAGAAAAGGTCGTACTTCTGTTCCCAAAAAAAGGAAATCTATTGCATTGGAATTTTGTCCTCAAAAAAGAGGAGTTTGTACTAGAGTTTATACTACAACACCAAAGAAGCCAAATTCAGCTATGCGAAAAGTAGCTCGTGTTCGTTTTACAAATGGAAGAGAAGTTATTAGTTATATAACAGGAGAAGGACATAATCTTCAAGAACATTCAATCGTATTAGTTAAAGGAGGTAGAGTGAAAGATTTGCCAGGAGTAAAGTATAAAATCGTGCGAGGCGCTCGTGATACAGCTGGAGTGAGTGGGAGAAAAAAAAGCAGAAGTAAATATGGAGCTAAAATAACTAAAAAAGGTTGAATTAATGAGAAAAGTGAAAAAAAAAGCGAAAATATATTTGCCAGACCCAAAATTCAATGATGCACTTGTTGCACGTTTTGTTAATCATTTAATGAAAAATGGAAAAAAAAACGTGGCATATAAAATATTTTATAATGCTATGCAAAAAATAGATTTAATAAAAGAAAAAGAAGAAAAATCAGCATTAGAAATATGGAAAGAGGGATTAAAAAATGTAACGCCTCATGTAGAAGTAAGAAGTCGACGGATGGGTGGATCAAATATACAAGTTCCGGTTCCTATTTCTTCTAATAGTAAAATAACAAAAGCAATGAAATTGTTGATATCTTGCGCATCTATTAGAAACGAGAAAACTATGGCAAATAAATTAGCTTCTGAAATATGGGATGCTTTCCAAGAACAAGGAGAAGCTATTAAAAGGAAAGAAAACATTCACAAAATGGCAGAAGCCAATAAAGCCTTTTCGCATTTTAGATTTTAGTTATTTATTATGGAAAAAGACTTAAGGTATACAAGAAATATAGGAATTGCGGCACATATTGATGCAGGAAAAACGACTACCACAGAAAGAATTTTGTTTTATACAGGAATTAATCATAAGATAGGAGAAGTTCACGATGGAGCTGCCACTATGGATTGGATGCAACAAGAGCAAGAACGTGGAATAACTATAACTTCAGCAGCTACATGTTGCGAATGGATATATAATAATAAAAAATATCAGATTAATATTATAGATACTCCCGGCCATGTAGATTTTACTGTAGAAGTAGAACGATCAATGAGAGTTTTGGATGGGATGGTCGTTTTATTCAGTGCGGTTGATGGTGTTGAGCCTCAATCTGAAACTGTGTGGAGACAAGCGGATAAATACGGAATACCTAGGATAGCTTTTGTCAATAAAATGGATAGACAAGGAGCTGATTTTTTTCATGTTTGTTCTCAAATAAAAAAAATTTTAGGAGCTAATTCAGTTCCGTTGCAACTTCCTATTGGAAGTGGAGATAACTTTATAGGAGTAGTAGATTTGATAGCGAGTAAAGCTATAATATGGGATGAAAAAAATTATGGTATGACGTATCAAAAGCATCCTATTCCAGAAGAAATGAAAAGTCTAGTTAATGATTACCACAATCAACTTATTGAAACTTTATCCGAACATGATGATGTCATAATGGAAAAGTTTTTGTACGATAATTATACTATATCAGAAGATGATATTATTCATTCTTTGCAAAAGAATACAATAAAAATGAAAGTAATTCCTATTCTATGTGGTTCTTCTTTTAAAAATAAAGGAGTACAGGCTATATTAGATTCTATATGCAGATACTTGCCTTCTCCTCTAGAAGTTAAAGACATAGTAGGGACTCACCCTATTAGTCAAAAACAAGAGATAAGAAAACCCAATGAAAATGAGCCTTTTTCTGCTTTAGCATTCAAAATAGCAAGTGATCCTTTTGTAGGCCGTCTAGCTTTTTTCAGGGTTTATTCTGGAAAAATAGAATCCGGATCTTATAGTTTTAATGCAAGATCTGGTAATAAAGAACGCATTTCTAGAATATATCAAATGCATGCAAATAAACAAAATCCAATAGAAAAAATTGGAGCTGGAGATATAGCTGCTGTAGTCGGTTTTAAAGATATTAAAACAGGTGATACTTTATGTGATGAAAAATATCCAATTTTATTAGAAAATATATTGTTTCCTGATCCAGTTATTGGTTTAGCTATTGAACCTAAATTCAAGTCTGATATTGATAAAATGACTTTTGCTTTATCTAAATTAATGGAAGAAGATCCTACTTTTCAAGTTAGAACAGATCATTATACAGGTCAAACAATTATTTCAGGAATGGGAGAACTCCATTTGGAAGTCATTGTAGATCGGATGAAAAGAGAATTCAAAGTTGAAGTCAACCAAGGAAAACCTCAAGTAGAGTATAAAGAAGCTCTAACAGATTTGGTAAAACATCGAGAAATTTATAAAAAACAAACAGGAGGTAGAGGAAAATATGCGGATATATTGTTTAGATTAGAACCTGGAAATATAGGAAAATCTGGATTGGTATTTATTAATAAAGTCAAAGGAGGAAATATCCCAAAAGAATACATTCCTTCTATAGAAAAGGGATGTAAAGAAATGATGAAAAATGGACCTTTATCTGGATATGAAATAGATAGTGCCAAAGTAACTATTTTAGATGGATCTTATCATTCTGTTGATTCAGATCAACTTTCTTTCGAAATAGCAGGTAAATTAGGTTTTAAGGAAGCAGCTAAAAAAGCTAAGCCTGTTTTGTTAGAACCAATTATGAAATTAGAAGTAATTGTTCCAGAAGAAAACATGGGGGAAGTAATAGGAGATTTGAATCGCAGAAGAGGAATAGTTCAAAATATGAACACTCGAAATAATATAAAGGTAATTCAAGCTTTAGTTCCATTATCTGAAATGTTTGGATATGTAACAGTTCTACGAACACTTTCTTCTGGAAGGGGAACTTCTGTTATGGAATTTTCTCATTACGATACGGTTCCTGCTAATGTAGTAGATGGTATTATTATAGAAAACCGTAATAAGAAAACAAAAAAATAAGTGCTATGGGTCATGATATAAAAATTAAATTAAAATCTTATGATTATAATTTGTTAGATAAATCAGCTGAAAGAATTGTTAATTCGGTGCTTCCTACTGGAGTTGTGTTGAATGGACCTGTCCCTTTACCTACTGAAAAAAAAATATTTACAGTATTACGTTCTCCACATGTAAACAAAAAATCAAGAGAACAATTCTTTCTCCCTACTCATAAAAGACTTTTACAAATTCATAATGCCTCATCTAAAACAGTAGATGCATTGATGAAACTAGAGTTGCCCAGTGGAGTTGAAGCGGAAATAAAAGTGTAAAAAAAATGTCTGGATTAATAGGAAAAAATATAGGGATGACAAGTCTTTTCATGGAAGATGGAAAAAATGTTCCTTGTACTGTTGTACAAGTAGATCCTTGTTATGTAATCCAAATAAAAACAATAGAAAACGATGGTTATTTTTCTGTTCAATTTGGAGTTGATGAAAAAAAAATTAAAAGAACTAATAAACCTTTGTTAGGTCATTTTAAGAAAGCTGGATTATCTCCGAAAAAAAAACTATTAGAATTTAAAGGTAATTCAATTTCTAATTTTACTTTGGGAAGTAAAGTTACTGTAGATTTTTTTCGAGAAGGGGAGTTAGTTCATATCAAAGGGATTTCTAAAGGAAAAGGATTTCAAGGAGTGGTTAAAAGACATAATTTTTCAGGTGTAGGAGAAAGGACTCATGGTCAACATAATCGCTTAAGAGCTCCGGGATCAATAGGTGCTGGGTCTGATCCTTCGCGTGTTTTTAAAGGAAAGAAAATGGCCGGAAAAATGGGAAAAAAAAGTGTAACCATTAAAAACTTAAAAATACTGAAAATAGATGCTCATCAAAATTTGATAATTTTGAAAGGATCAGTTCCAGGAAATAAAAATTCATATTTGATGATTAATAAAAAAAAATGGAATTAAGAGTTTTAGATATCAATGGAAATTTGACTGAAAAAAAAGTAGAATTTAATGAAAAATTTTTTTCTAAAAAATCTTATGATCATTCTATGTATTTAGAAGTAAAGAGATATTTGTTTGCCCAACGTCAAGGAACGCATAAATCCAAAGAAAGAGGGGAAGTATCCGGAAGTACTAGAAAATTACATAGACAAAAGGGAACAGGAGGTTCTAGAAAAGGAGACATTAAGAACCCTATTTTTAGAGGAGGAGGAAGAGTATTTGGCCCCAAACCAAGAAAATATTCAATTAAATTAAATAAAAATACAAAAAATAGGGTAAAAAAATTCATTATTGAACAAAAACTAATACAAAATAGAATCAAAATTGTAGAAAATATTGAATTGAATATTCCAAAAACAAAATTTATTTCAGAATTATTAAAATCCCTACAGTTAAAAAATAAAAAATTATTAATGGTACTTGGAGAAAAAAATAAAAATTTATATTTATCATCTCGTAATTTAGAAAAATTTAAACTATTAAATGTGAATGAACTGGATTGTTTTTCTCTATTAAATTTTCCATATATTGTTTTTTCTGAAAATTCAATAAAAAAAATTCACGAATTTTTGTCTATATAAAATTATGATTTTGATTAAACCTTTTGTTACAGAAAAATTAACCAAAAAAGATAAAAATAATTGTTATGCTTTATCTGTAGATGTAAATTGTAATAAAATTCAAATCAAGAAAGAAATTAAAAAAAAGTTTGGAATTTCTGTAAAAAATATTAGAACTATGATTTATCCCAGAAAAGATAAATCAAAATACACTAAAAAAGGATTTCTTTATGGAAAAACTAGTAAAATGAAAAAAGCTGTTATTCAACTTGAAGAAAATCAGAAAATTGATTTTATCAATAAAAAAGAAGTCTAATGTCAATCAGAAAATTAAAACCTATTACACCTGGTCAACGTTTCAGAATAGTAAATTGTTTTGATCAAATAACAAATCATAATCCTGAAAAAACTTTAGTTAAAGGAAAATGTAAGTCTGGAGGACGAAATAATACTGGACGAATGACTATACGCTATTCTGGAGGTGGTCATAAAAGAAAGTATAGAATAATTGATTTCAAAAGAAGAAAATTTGGAATTCATGCTGTTATAAAATCTATAGAATACGATCCAAATCGATCTTCTTTTATCGCCTTGCTTCATTACAAAGATGGAGAAAAGAGATATATTGTAGCTATGGATGGATTTAAAATAGGTCAAAAAGTTATTTCTGGTAAAAATGTACCTTTTCATATAGGAAATTCTACTTTTTTGAGTGAAATACCATTAGGTACTAATGTGTCTTGTATAGAACTTAGGCCTGGTCAGGGTGCAAAAATAGCTAGAACTGCAGGTTCTTTTGCTCAATTGTTCGCAAAAGATAAAAAATATGCTACAATTAAACTTCCATCTGGAGAAATGAGAACAATTATGACGACTTGCATGGCAACAATTGGAGTTGTTTCTAATCTTGATCATCAATTAGAAACGTATGGTAAAGCAGGAAAAAAAAGACATTTTGGAAGAAGGCCTAGAACTAGAGGAGTGGCAATGAATCCTGTCGATCATCCAATGGGAGGGGGAGAAGGAAAAGCTTCTGGAGGGATACCTAGAAGTAGAACAGGAAAGCCATCTAAAGGTTTTAGAACTCGTTCTAAAAAAAGATATTCTAATAAATATATTTTACAAAGAAGAAAAAAATAAATTTTTTTATTATGGCAAGATCTTTAAAGAAAGGCCCATATGTATCTCTAAAGTTGCATAAAAAAGTATTGATCAACCTAAAATCAGAAAAAAAAACTGTTATTAAAACTTGGTCCAGACCGTCTACTATTTTACCGGATTTTGTTGGACAAACATTTGCTGTTCATAATGGAAAACAATTTGTCAGTGTATATGTTACTGAAAATATGATTGGACATAAATTGGGAGAATTTGCTCCAACTCGCACTTTTAGAGGACATTCTGGATCCAAAAATAAATTGAAAGTGAAAAATTAAAAACACAATGAAACAAGAAACTGGTGTAGCTTCAGCTTCTTTGAAAAGAGTGAGAACCTCTCCAAGAAAGATGAGAATGGTAGTAAATTTAATTCGAAATAAAGAAATCCAAAGTGCTTTAGATATATTAACATATAGTCATAAAAGAAGAATATCTATTTTTTTAAAGAAATTACTTCTTTCTTTATTGTCTAATTGGAAAAAAAAGTATGATGAATCTTATTCTAAAAAAGAATATTTATATATAAAGGAAATTAGAGTTAATCAAGGAAAAACCTTAAAAAGGTTACGTCCTGTCCCTCAAGGGAGAGGGCACAGGATCCGAAAAAGGTCAAGTAATGTTGTAGTTTTTTTAGAAAAAAGAAAAGAAATGTGATTTTTATATGGGACAAAAAACAAATCCAATTGTTAACCGTCTTGGAATCATTACAGGATGGCAATCTAGCTGGTGCAATAATTATAAAGATAGAATACAGGAAGATTTTAAAGTAAGAAGATATATAGAAGCCAGATTACCAAAAGGTATAGTTTCTCGTATTTTCATTGAAAGAACTTTAAAATTTATTACTATTACTATTCGTACATCGCGACCAGCTCTTGTTATAGGAAAAGGAGGAGATGAAGTAGATACGATTAGAAAAGAATTAAAAAAACTTACTAAAAAAGAAGTTCAAATTAATATATCAGAAGTTAAACGTCCTGAATTAGATGCACCATTAGTAGCTAAAAGTTTAGTAAGACAATTAGAAAATCGAATATCTTATAAAAAAGCAATTAAATTATCTATCCTTTCTGCTATGAGAATGAATGCTCAAGGGATAAGGGTTCAGATTTCAGGCAGACTCAATGGCTCAGAAATGGCTAGATGTGAAACCTATAAAGAAGGTAGAATTTCTCTCGGAACTTTTCGTGCTGATGTCGATTATCATATGGCAGTAGCTCATACTGTTTATGGAAGTATAGGGATTAAAGTATGGATTATGAAAGGAGAAGTGTATGGAAAAAGAGAATTATCTCCTTTATTAGGAATACAAAAAAAACAAAGAGGAAATAAACTCTCTCACAGAAAAAAATAAATAGGACATATTTTAACCATGTTGCAACCAAAAAAAACAAAATATAAAAAAAAACAAAAAGGAAGAATTCGTGGAAATTCAAAAAAAGGAATTTTTCTTTCCAGAGGTTTGTATGGGATAAAAGCTTTAGAAAGCGCTTGGATTACTTCAAGGCAATTAGAAGCAGCACGAGTAGCTGCTACAAGGTATATGAAAAGAGAGGGTAAACTATGGATTAATATATTTCCAGATAAACCTGCTACTAAAAAACCACAAGAAGTACGTATGGGAAAAGGAAAAGGTCCTGTTGAATTTTGGGTTTCTGTTGTTAAACCCGGAAGAATTTTGTTCGAAATCGATGGAGTGGAAATGAATGAGGCTAAAGAAGCTTTAAGACTAGCTGCCCAAAAGCTTCCTATTAAAATGAAATTTATTTTTTCTAATGAAGTTAAATTATGAAAGATTCAGATATCAAAATTTTATCAATTGATGATTTGATTCAAGAAATTAAAGTTCTTGAAAATAATTATCAAAATGTAAAGTTTTACCATTCTGTAAGAATAAATAAAAATCCTATGATAATCAGAATTATGAGAAGAAAAATTGCTAAATTGAAAACGGAATTAAATAAAAAAATAAATGGCAGGAGAAGATAAAAAATCCATTATTCGGAATAGGAGAAAACAAAAACAAGGAACTGTCATAAGTGATAAAATGGATAAAACAATTGTAGTGTCTGAAGTAAAAAAAATAAAACACAGATATTATGGGAAAAGTGTAATAAAGAAAAAAAAATACATGGTTCATGATGAAAAAAATATTTCTAAAAATGGAGACAAAGTTAGTATTATGGAAATGCGTCCTATAAGCAGAAAAAAATGTTGGAGATTAGTATCCATATTAGAAAAATCCAAATAATATTTTTTTATGTTGCAACAAGAGTCTATTTGTAAAGTATCGGATAATACAGGAGCTAAAGAAGCGTTGATTATTAGAGTATTAGGTGGAACCAAAAAAAGATATGCTTCTCTAGGGGATTCTATAGTTGTTACTATAAAAATAGCTGTCCCCGGAGGAGGGACAGTTAAAAAAGGACAAGTATCTAAAGCTGTGGTTATTAGAACGAAAAATAGAACAAAAAGAAAAGATGGATCTTATATAAGTTTTGATGATAATGCCTGTGTTTTAATTAATGCCTCTGGTGAAATGATAGGAACAAGGGTTTTTGGTCCTGTAGCAAGAGAACTTAGAGAAAAAGAATACATGAAAATTATATCTTTAGCACAAGAAGTTTTGTGATTATGACAAGAATAAAAAAAGAAGATAAGGTATTGGTTTTATCAGGAAATCATAAAGGAAATGAAGGAATTGTTTTAAAAGTTGTTCCTAAAAAAAATAAAGTTATTGTACGTGGTTTGAATATAGTAAAAAGACATTCAAAACCCAGTATGAAAAATCCTAAAGGAGGAATCATAGAAAAAGAAGCTCTCATCCATATATCTAATTTAAAAAAAGTGGTGAAAGAAAAAGAAAAGAATGATTTATCAATCTAGATTGCAAAAATTATATAAGAAAGAAATAGTACCGGGGTTAATAAAAAAATTCGGATATAAATCTATTATGGAAGTTCCTAGATTAAAAAAAATTTTGATCCATCAAGGAGTTGGATTATCTGTTATAGATAAAAAAATGATAGATTTTTCTATAAAAGAAATAACAGACATAACAGGACAAAAAGCTGTTTTTTGTTATTCTAAACATGATGAGTCCGGGTTTAAACTCAGAAAAGGAATGCCTATAGGAGTAAAAGTAACTTTGCGTAGAATAAAAATGTTTGAATTCTTAGAAAGACTTATTGTTGTCTCTCTCCCCAGAGTAAGAGATTTTAATGGAGTAAAAGAAAGTAGTTTTGATGGTCGTGGAAATTACAATATGGGAATCACAGAACAAGTTATTTTTCCTGAAATAAATATTGATAAAATTAAAAAAAATATGGGAATGAATATTACATTCGTTACTTCTGCTAAGAATGATGTAGAAGCTAAAAGCCTTTTGTCTTTTTTCGGGATCCCTTTTAAAAATAAAAAAAATGGCTAAGGAGTCAGTTAAAGCAAGACAAAAAAAAAGAGAAAAGATGGTAATGAAATATGCAAATAAAAGAAGAATTTTAAAAAAATCCAAAAATTATGAATTATTGCAAAAATTACCTAGAGATGCATCTCCCGTACGTTTAAGAAATAGATGTTCTATATCTGGAAGATGCAGAGGATATATGCGCCAATTTGGTGTTTCTCGTATTGTTTTTAGAAATTTAGTTTCTCAGGGACTTATACCTGGTGTTAAAAAAGCTAGTTGGTAGATTAAAATAATTTGTATGGATCCAATTGCCGATTTCTTAACTAGAATTAGAAATGCTAGTTTAGCAAAACATGAACTTTTAGAAGTGACTTCTTCTAAAATAAAAAAAGAAATTGCTAGTGTTTTGTTAGAAAATGGATATATTTTAGGTTACAAGATAGAAAAGAATAAAAAAACTATTAAAATAGCTTTGAAATACTATCAAGAAAAAACTTCTGTTATTCAACAAATAATCAGAATAAGCAAACCAGGGCTTAGAAAATATTGTAAATATAAAAATTTACCTCGTGTATTAAATGGATTAGGAATTGCTATAATTTCCACTTCTAATGGAGTAATAACAGATAAACAAGCAAGAATAAAAAGAATAGGGGGAGAAATTTTGTGTTATGTGTATTAATAAATAATTTTCAAAATGTCTAGAATTGGAAAGAAACCTATTTTTATTCCGGAAAATGTAGATGTAAAAATACTTGATAATAAAATATTAGTAAAAGGAATTTTAGGATCTTTGAGTCAAGAAATTTCTAATAAACTGCAATTGAATCTGCATAAAAATCAATTAATAATTATTAGGAATCAAAAGGATAAGGATAAAGACTCTAAATCTTTGCATGGATTGTATCGTGTTTTAATTAACAATATGATTATAGGTGTGACAAAAGGATTTATAAAAGAATTAGAATTAGTAGGAATTGGATACAGAGCTACTTATAACGAAAATATTTTGGATTTAAATTTAGGTTTTTCTCATAATATTATGATGCAAATCCCTGAAGAAGTTCATATAAATATAAAATCGGAAAAAGGAAAAAATTCTATTCTGATTTTAAAATCTCATGATAAACAACTTTTGGGAATGATAGCTGCTAAAATTAGATCTTTTAGAGTACCAGATCCTTATAAAGGTAAAGGAATTAGATATTTAAAAGAAAAAGTTCGTAAAAAAGCAGGAAAATCAGCTTAATTTTTAACAAAAATGAAAAAAAAAAAATCAAGAAGAGTTTTTGGAGAATCAGGCAGACCTAGAATTTCTGTTTTTAGAAGTAACAAAGAAATTTATGCACAGATCATAGATGATGAAATTGGGAAAACTTTGGTTTCATCATCATCAAAAGAAAAAATATTTCGTCATTTTCAAAAAACAAAAATAGAATTGTCTAGTGAAGTAGGTAAATTATTAGGAAATAGAGCTAAAAAATTGAAAATAAAAAAATTAGTTTTTGATAAAGGAAGATATTTATATCATGGAAGAGTGAAATCTTTAGCTGAAGGAATTAGAGAGGTGGGGTTGGAATTTTAGATAAAAAATTGTGATAGAATGTCTGATAAAAAAAAATATACAGGATTAGAATTAAAGGAAAAATTAGTTGGTGTCACAAGAGTATGTAAAGTGACTAAAGGAAGAAGATATTTTAGTTTTAGTGCTATTGTTATTAAAGGAAATGAGAATGGAATAGTTGGTTATGGTTTTGGAAAATCCAAGGAGGCACCTGATGCTATTCACAAAGCTGGAGAACAAGCTAAAAGAAATCTTTGTAAAGTTTGCATCTCTAATGGAACAATTCCTCATGAACAAGAAGCTAAATATGGAGGTGCCCGTGTTCTTCTTCGACCAGCTTCTGATGGAACTGGAATTATAGCAGGAGGACCTTTAAAAGCTGTTCTTGAAGCTTCAGGGTTGAGAAATGTTTTGTCAAAATCCAAAGGATCCTCTAATCATCATAATATTATTAAAGCTACTATTAAAGCTTTGAGTAAAATGAGGGATGTTCACATTATTGCAAAACAGAGAGGAATCACCATCAAAAAAGTATATAATGGATGAAAAAAATATTTCAATAGATATCAATCGATTATCTCCAAAAAATGGATCCAATAAAAAAAAATTAAGATTGGGAAGAGGTCAAGGATCTGGGAAAGGTGGAACTTGTGGGCGAGGACATAAAGGTGCAAAATCACGATCTGGATTTTCCAAAAAAAGAGGGTTTGAAGGAGGACAAATGCCTCTTCAAAGAAGAATCCCTAAATTTGGATTCAGAAGACATTTTTTGAGAAAGAAATTTTCTTTGATTAATTTAGATACAATTCAAAATTGTGTAAATCGAGGAAAAATTAAAGATTTTGTTGATCAAGAAGTTTTATTAAAAAATAATTTGGCAAGAAAAAATAATCTTATCAAGATATTGGGTAGGGGGGAACTACGTTCTTCATTAAAAATATATGCATCTAAATTTAGCAAAAAAGCTTTGTTATCTATTAAAAAAACAGGAGGGGAAGCTTTATCTATATGATAAAAAATTATTATGGATAATTTTTTAACATTTTTTCATAACATTTGGAATATTAAAGAATTACGAAGAAAAATAATAATAACTCTGAGTTTATTATTGGTATATCGTTTTGGTGCTTATGTCCCACTTCCAGGAATTAATCCTTTGGGAATTAGTGATTTTATGGAAAAATTTAATTCAGGATCTAAAGGATTAATGCAAATATTATCCTCTTTTACTGGAGGTGCTTTTAATCGTGCTTCAGTTTTAGCTTTAGGGATTATGCCTTATATATCTGCTTCTATTATTATTCAATTAATGTGCATTATTATTCCCTACTTACAAAAATTGCAAAGAGATGGAGAAAGTGGAAGAAAACAAATTAGTTTCATCACAAGATGGTTGACTGTAGGAATATGTTTAATACAAGCGCCTGTATATCTCGTTTCTTTAACTCAGCAATTTATTCCTTTTTCATCCAATTCTTCTGTTAATACTTATTTAATTGACATAAGTACTTTTTATGGAAAAAGTATGTTTTGGATTATAGGAATAACAATTTTGACATCTGGAACTTTATTTACTATGTGGTTAGGAGATAAAATTACAGATAAGGGAATAGGAAATGGAATATCCTTAATAATTATGTCCGGAATAATAGCACGTTTACCAGATGCTATAGCTAAAGAAATTTTTAGAAAATTGGAAATTGGAAATGGAGGATTAATAGTATTATTTCTCGAATTTTTATTATGGTTATTGGTCATTTTATTTTCCATTGTAATTATTCAAGCCATTAGAAAAATTCCGGTTCAATATGTTTCCCATTATAAATCTTTAGGATTAGGATCTCAATTAATTCACAAAAAACATCAGTATCTACCGCTTAAAATGACTGCTGCTGGGGTTATGCCTATTATATTTTCTCAAGCTATAATGCTTTTTCCCTTAACTTTTTCTGATTATGTAAAAAATGTCAAAATTAAGAATTTTTTTCATCTTTTTCAAGATATTTATGGTTTTTGGTACAATTTGACTATTTCTGTATTGGTAATAGTGTTTACTTTTTTTTATACAGCCATTACCATTCCAGTAAATCAAATGGCTGATGATTTGAAAAGAAATGGAGGTCACATTCCAAGAATTAAACCCGGAAAAGAAACTGCCGAATACATAGATAGTGTTTTGTCTAAAATAACGTTACCCGGAGCTATTTTGTTAGCTTTAATAGCTATTTTACCATCTATAGTTTTTCGAATAGGAATAACTCAAAATTTTGCATTGTTTTATGGAGGAACTTCATTGTTAATTGTAGTAGGAGTTATTTTGGATATTTCACAACAAGTGAATATTCATTTATTAAATTATCATTATGATGGATTGATGATGATGAAAAATCGTAGTGGTAGATATACTAGATTATAATTTTTTTTGTATATTATTTTATAACTAAAATTAATTATTTATTATGGCTAAACAGAAGCATATTGAAGTTGATGGGACCATTATAGAATCGTCTCCAAATGCAATGTTTCGTGTTGAATTGGAAAACGGATGTATTGTTAAAGCTCATATATCCGGTAAAATGAGAATGCATTATATAAAAATATTACCAGGAGATAAAGTGAGGTTAGAAATGTCTTCTTATGATTTAGAAAGAGGTAGAATTACTTATAGATATTAATCAAAATTTATATTATGAAAGTCAGAGCTTCTTTAAAAAAAAGAACTGAGAATTGTAAGATAGTTAGACGTAAAGGACGTTTGCGGATTATTAATAAAAAAAATCCTAGATTTAAACAGAAACAGGGTTAATATATGGCTGTTCGAATTTCAGGAGTGGATATTCCTATATCTAAAAGAGGATTGATAGGTCTTACTTGTCTATATGGGATAGGAAGGAGTTTATCTAAAATAATCTTGCATTCTGTTGGCATAGATGAAAGTAAAAAAGTAAAAAATTGGTCTGATGATGACATTAGTAAAATTAGAAAATATATATCTAATAATGTAAAAATTGAAGGAGAATTAAGGTCTGATATTCAGATCAATATTAAACGATTGATGGACATTGGTTGTTATATAGGGACAAGACATAGAAAAGGATTGCCACTAAGAGGTCAAAAAACAAAAAATAATTGCAGAACTAGAAAGGGAAGAAAAAAAACTGTAGCAAATAAAAAGAAAGTTACAAAGTGATAAAATAATCTTTATGGCAAAATCATCATTTGGTAAAAAAAGATCAGTAGTTGTTGATCCTTTGGGAGAGGCTCATATTCAATCCACTTTTAATAATATTATTATAACGTTAACAAATAAAAAAGGGGAGGTTATAGCATGGTCTTCTGCTGGTAAAATGAATTTTAAGGGATCTAAGAAAAACACACCATATGCAGCTCAAATGGCCGCAGAAAATGTAGCAAAAGAAGCTATCAACGCTGGAATCAAAAAAGTAGAAGTAAAAGTGAAGGGGCCTGGAGCTGGTAGAGATGCAGCTATACGAGCTTTGAGTAATTCTGGAATTGTGGTAACAATGATAAAAGATATAACTCCATTGCCACATAATGGTTGTCGTCCTCCTAAAAGAAGAAGAGTTTAATGTCTCAATACTTATAAGAAATTATGGCAAAATATATAGGACCTAAAACTAAAATTTCTAGAAGATTTGGTGAATGCATTTATGGAGAAGATAAATATTTTGAAAGAAGAAAGTATCCATCTGGGCAACATGGGAATAGTCGTCGCAGAGTAAAACGTTCAGAATATTTCATACAGTTGATAGAAAAACAAAAAGCAAAATATACTTATGGTATATTAGAACATCAATTTGAAAGATTATTTTTTGAAGCTGCAAGAAAAAAAGGAATTACTGGAGAATTGTTATTGCAAGGATGTGAAAGTCGTCTAGACAACATAGTTTTTAGACTCAAATTTGCGCCATCTCGATCTTCTGCACGTCAGATTGTTTCGCATAGGCATATTGTTGTGAACGATCATATAGTTAATATTCCATCTTTTAGATTAAAACCAGGAGATAAAATACAAGTAAAAGAAAAATCTAAAAAACATCCAGTTATATTAGATTCTATCCAAAAAAAATCAGGACCATTGGTAGAATGGTTAATTTTGGATGAGAAAAATATGTTTGGTATATTTAGAGTGATACCGAAAAGAACACAAATTCCTGAAAATATTAAAGAACAACTTATTGTTGAATTATATTCAAAATAATAGAAGTTAATCATACATTCATTATATTATATTATTATATATGGCTATTCTAGATTTTGTTAAACCTGATAGAATTGCAATGTCTGAGTTTTCAGATAATAAAGGTGTTTTTCATTTAAGACCCTTAGAACCTGGATATGGAATAACTTTGGGAAATGCATTGAGAAGAGTATTATTAGGATCTTTGAAAGGTTTTGCGGTTACTTCTATTCGGATTAAAGGAGTTAAATATGAATTCTCTACTATAGAAGGGGTAGTTGAAGATGTGACTGAAATAGTTTTAAATTTCAAAAAAATTCGTTTAAAACGAAAAGTTCCAGAAGTTCATAAAGAAATAGTTAATGCATCTATTCATCATGGTAAACAGATAACGGGAGTAATTCTAAATAAATTTATTTCTGGATTTCAAATTTTAAACGATGATTTGATTATTTGTAATAAAGACGAATCTGTTACATTGGAAATCAGTTTCACAATTGAAGAAGGAAGAGGCTATGTCCCTGCAGAAGAAAATAAGAGTAATAATAATGATTTGATCGGAACAATTCCTATAGATTCTATTTATACTCCTATTAGAAATGTAAAATATACAATAGAAAATTGTCGTGTTGGTCAAAAAACTGATTACGAGAATCTTTCATTAGAAATTAAAACAGATGGTTCTATTTGTCCGAAATCAGCTTTAATGGAAGCGTCTAAAATATTAATTCAATATTTTTCTATTTTCTCTTATGAAAAAATAGGAAAAAAGAAACAAGAAGAAATTAATAAAGATAAAAAATATGACGAAGAGTTTTTACGAATGCGTACTTTGTTAAAATCTAGGTTAAGTGATATGGATCTATCTGTTCGTACAAAAAATTGTTTAAAGTCTGCTTCTATAGAAACTATAGCAGACTTGGTCTGTTGTAATAGAAATAACATGTTAAAAATGAGGAATTTTGGTAAAAAATCCTTAGATGAGTTGGAAAGTAAAATGAAAGAAAAAGGATTATATTTTGGAATGGACATATCAGAATATAGATTAAAGAATAAAGAATAGATGAATCATAGAAATAAGAATAATCATTTAGGAAGAAAATATGGACATCGAAAATCTGTTCTTTCTAATCTTGCTTCTTCTTTGATTAAGGAAAAAAGGATTTTTACGACTTTAGCCAAAGCTAAAGCTTTAAAAAAATATGTTGAACCTATTATTAGAAAATCCAAAATTCACACTACACATTCCAAAAGAAATATTTTTTCGTATCTAAAAGATAAAACTGCAGTTTCAGAGTTATTTAAAAATATTTTTGATAAAGTTCGTATTCGTCCTGGTGGATATACTAGAATTATAAAAACAGGATTTCGTATTGGAGATCAAGCATCTCTTTCTTTTATTGAATTAGTAGATTTTAATGAGATTTACACATCTAAAAAAATAATAAAAAAGTCTGTAAGACGCAGTAGAAAAAAAACAGACTAAAAAAATGAACAATGAGTAAAATTAAAAGCATTCAGGCCAGACAAATATTAGATTCAAGAGGAAATCCTACTGTGGAAGTAGATGTAATAACAGAAAAAAATGTGTGTGGACGTGCTTCTGTTCCATCTGGAGCTTCAAAAGGAGAACATGAAGCTTTTGAATTACGTGATGATCAAAAAAATATTTTCTTTGGAAAGGGAGTTTTGAAAGCTGTTCAGAATGTTAATAGCATTATTGCTCCTGAATTAATTGGAAAATCTATTTTTAATCAAGTTCATATTGATAAATTAATGTTAGAATTAGATGGAACAGTTAACAAAAAAAGACTGGGAGCTAATTCAATTTTAGCTATATCATTAGCAGTGGCAAGAGCTGCTTCTAATGAGCTTAAAATTCCTCTTTATAAATATGTAGGAGGAGTTTATACAAATGTTTTACCTACTCCTTTAATTAATATAGTAAACGGAGGAAGACACTCTAATGCTCCTATAGCTTTTCAAGAATTTATGATAGTTCCTGTTAAGTCTAATACTTTTATGGAATCACTTCAAATGGGACATAAGGTTTTTTATAAATTAAAAGATCTTTTACATCAAAAAGGATTGTCTACAAGTGTTGGTGACGAAGGAGGTTTTTCTCCTAATTTTGATGGAGTAGAAGATGTTTTAGATCATATATTAGAAGCTATACATATGGCGAATTATGAACCTTATGATCAAATAGGAATAGCTATAGATTGTGCTGCTTCTGAATTTTATAAAGATAATCAATACGACTATTCTAAATTTGAAAAAAAAACGGAAAATTCAGAAAAATCTAAGGAAGAACATGTTCATTATTTATCCTATTTAATTAAAAAATATCCAATTATATCTATTGAAGATGGGATGGATCAAAATGATTGGGAAGGATGGAAATTATTAACGGATGAAATGGGAGATAAGATTCAATTAGTAGGAGATGATCTTTTTGTTACTCAAGTCCGTAAACTAAATGAAGGAATCAAAAATAGAATAGCAAATTCTATTCTTATAAAAGTTAATCAAGCAGGAACATTAACAGAAACAATTGAAACGATTAATTTGGCTAAAAAGAACAAGTATAAAAATATAATATCTCATCGTTCTGGAGAAACAGAGGATTCTTTTATAGCAGATTTTTCTGTTGCATTTAATATTGAACAAATTAAAACCGGTTCTATTTGTCGTTCTGAAAGAATTTCAAAATATAATCAATTATTACGCATTGAAGAAACGCTTGGTCAATATTCTTTTTATTCAGGATGGAATCAGATATAAATAAAATATTCCATCAATGATTAATTAAGAATCAATGGTCATTTTAATTTTTATACTTGGATATTTATTCATTACTCTTGAAAACTTATTTTCTTTAAATAAAGTTATTCCATCTATTCTGATGGCTACTACTTGTTGGTCATTAATTATGTTATTCAATCTTCCTGTTTATGAATTTGGTCAACATTTAATAATTAAAAAGGATCCCAAATATTTGTTATTGCTTCATTTAGGAAAAGCTTCTGAAATTGTTTTTTTTCTTATTGGGGCTATGTCTATTATTGCTGTGATTGAAAGATTTTCTGGATTTGAAGCTTTGAGAGAATTATTTTACACGAATACAAAACGTAGATTTTTGTGGATAATGAGTTTAGCTTCTTTTTTGTTATCTGCTATAATAGATAATCTAACAGCAACTATTGTTTTAATTTCTCTTCTTAGAAAAACAGTTTCTAATTATAAAGAACGTTTATATTATTTGGGATCAGTTGTAATATCTGCTAACGCAGGAGGAGTTTGGTCTCCAATTGGGGATATAACCACAACAATGTTATGGATTTCTAACAAAGTAACGACTATACATCTTGTTAAAAAAATATTTATTCCATCTATATTATGCATGTTTATTTCCACTTTAATAGCATCTTGTATGCCAGTTTTTAATGGAACTTTTCAAGTTAAAAAAAATGAATTATCAAAAGATAATATCAATAAAGGTTTTTTCATGTTGAAAGTAGGTCTATTTTTAATGTTACTTGTTCCTATTTTCAAAACTATAACGGGAGTACCTCCATACATGGGCATGATGTTTTCTCTTGGTATTCTTCTTTGTGTAGTGAAAAAATATAAATCAGAGTCTGTTTTATCTATAGATGATATTTTTAGAAAGTTGGATTTTTCTAGTATTTTGTTTTTTCTGGGGATTTTACTTTCAGTTTCTTCTTTAGAATCTTTGGGAAAATTATATAGTTTATCTCATTGGATTAATGAGACTGTTTCTACATGGAAAATTACAACTTTTATATTTGGATTGATTTCTTCTATTATAGATAATGTCCCTTTGGTCGCTGCTACTATAGCCATGTTTTCTTATCCAATTGATCATGATTTATGGCATTTTATAGCTTATGTTTCTGGTACAGGTGGAAGCATTTTTCTTATAGGCTCTGCTGCAGGAGTGGCTGCTATGGGAATGGAAAAAATAGATTTTTTTTGGTATTTGAAAAAAATCAGTTGGATAGCTTTGATTGGCTACATATCCGGATTTATTTATTTATTAATTTATCCATTTTTTTCTTTGTAAGAATTCTATAAAGTTTCCTCCTAAATACGAAAAAGGAAAAAAAAGTGGAAGTATTACTATTTTAAACCATAAGGGGAATGGATAGAAAAATACATGAAATAATGCTATAAAAAATAAAATAAATCCAGTTAATATAGCGTAAGCTTTTTTTGCGTTTTGTGCAAAAAAAGCAGTTATTGTTCCTCCTAATAAGGCACTAAAAGCATAGAAAAAAATTAGAACTAAAAAAAATTCAGCAGGAGCTTCAACAAAAATGTGTTTTAATTTTTTTAACGGAATGGATTCAATTTTAATAAACCATTTTTTTATGAATTTAATAGCAGAAAGTATTTCTATGAAACCTATCATTACTCCTATTGATACTGAGAATATATTACGATACATAGCATAATTAAAGTATTTTTTTTTGTTATTTTGTAAAAATGTAAAAATAAACATCAATTTTTAATTTATTTTGTTATGAATTCTACCTTGGAGATAAATTGGATTCCAATCAAAAAATATGAAGATATTTTATTTCTTTTTTGGAAGGGAGTTTCTAAAATAGAAATAAACAGACCATGGTGTCATAATGCATTTCGTGTAGAAACAGTAAATGAAATGATAGATGCTGTAGATATATGTAGTAATAGAAAAGATATAGATATATTAATCTTAACGGGGTCTGGAGATAAATCTTTTTGTTCTGGAGGGGATCAAACGACAAGAGGATTGGGTGGTTATTTAGGAAAAGATGGAACTACGAGATTGAATATTTTAGATTTTTATAAAAAAATAAGAGAAATTCCTAAACCTGTTATAGCTATGGTGAATGGTTATGCTGTAGGAGGAGGACATGTATTACATGTAGTTTGTGATTTAACTATTGCATCTGATAATGCTATTTTTAGTCAAGTTGGTCCTAAGGTAGGTTCTTTTGATGGAGGATTTGGATGTTCTTATTTAGCTCGTCATATAGGTCAAAAGAGAACACGGGAAATGTGGTTTTTATGTAAAGAATACACGGCTAAAGAAGCTTTAGAAATGGGATTGATCAATAAAGTTGTGAGTCAAAAAAAATTAGAAGAAGAAACTATAAAATGGTGCAAAATAATACAAAAGAGAAGCCCCATGTGTTTAAGGATGATCAAGCGTTGTTTAAATGCGGAATTAGATGGACAACATGGATTGATGCAGTTAGCAGGGGATGCTACTTTAATGTTTTATTTGATGGAAGAATCTCAGGAAGGAAAGAAAGCTTTTTTAGAAAAGAGAGATCCTAATTTTAAAAAATTTACAAGGTTTTTATGAAATTGAAATACTGGATCTATGCAGCCCGTTTTCATACTTTACCTTTGTCCTTTTCTGGAATAACTTTAAGTTTTCTTATATCTAAGTCTAGAGTAAATGTTAATTTTAATGTATATATTTTATGTGTTCTTACAGCTTTATTATTGCAAATACTGGCTAATTTTTCAAATGATTATGGAGATAGCATAACAGGAATTGATAATTTTAAACGTATAGGTCCTAAAAGAACAATTCAATCTGGTTTTCTTTCTTTATTGGAGATGAAAAAAGCTATTTATCTTCTTTCCGTATTGTCTTTTTTATCAGGATTTTTATTACTTTATCAAAGTATTCCGTTTAAAAAGATTTTTGTTTTTTTATTCTATTTTATAGGAATTCTTGTTTGTATTTATAGTTCTATAAAGTATTCTATTGGACCTTCTCCTTATGGATACATAGTAGGAATGGGGGATTTATTTGTTTTCATTTTTTTTGGTCTTCTTTCGGTAGAAGGAAGTTATTTTTTATATACACAGACTCTACAAATGGATATGTTTTTATTATCTTCATCTATGGGTTTGTTAAGTGTAGCTGTTTTAAATATTAATAATATGAGAGATCTAGATAATGATTGTGAAAACGGTAAATATACTATGGCAGGATGGTTGGGAATAAAACGTGCGAAATTATATCATATGATTTCCATATTTACTTCAGTTTTTTTAGGAGGTTTTTTTATTTTTTTGAATCAAAAAACTATTTACCAGTGGCTTATTTTTATATTAGTCGTTATTTTTTTGATTTTTCATGTAAAAAGAATCTTTTTTTTAAAGGATAAAAAATTATTCAATTTAGAGTTAAAAAGACTAGTTTTAATTACTTTTTTGTATGGATTAAGTATAGGTATTAGCAATTTTTTATAAATATTATGAAAATCACTTTTTTTTCTCATAGCACATGTATATTAGAAATACATGATAAATGTTTATTAATAGATCCATTTTTTTCTGGAAATCCTGTTTTTCAAAATATAAATTTTTTGGAACATATTAATCATTTAAGAAAAGTAGATTATATGTTGTTAACTCATGCTCATTATGATCACGTATGTGATGTAGAATTTTTTTCACAAAAATTTAATAATGTTTTAGTTATTTCTAATTATGAAATTTCTAATTATTTTGAAAAGAAAGGAATTAAAACATATGGCATGAATTATGGTTCTTTCATTTCTTTTTCTTTTGGTAAATTAAAATATGTTTGGGCAGCTCATTCTAGTGTATTTAATGATGGAACTTATGGAGGAAATCCTGGTGGTTTTCTGTTACATACAGATGAGGGAAATTTATATATATCGGGAGATACATCTTTGACGAGTGAAATGCATATTATTCCTAATTTTGGAAAACTAAAACTTTCTATTTTACCGATAGGAGGTAGATATACGATGGATATAGAGGAAGCGATTATGGCCTCAGATTTTCTGAAATGCAAAAAAATATTAGGAGTTCATTATAATACTTTTGAAGAAATTCAAATTAATAAAGATGAAGCAAAAAAAAAGTTTTATAAAAAAGGGAAAGAACTGATTCTTTTAGAAATGGGAGAAACTATATTTATTTAAATGGATAAAATAAATTTTTTTTTAAAAAAAAAACTTTCTTCTTTAGAAGAAGAATATTTAATTCTAACAGAATATTTAATTATAATACTATTTGGTTTATTATTTTGAAACAAAATAATAAAATAGGAATAGGAGAATGTAATCCGATATTGGAAAAATCAGTTTCAAAAAATTTCAATTATTTTAAAAATGAATTAGAAAATCTTTCCAAAAAGGTAGTTTCTTTGAAAAAAACAGAAGTACATTATTATCGTAAGTATATTTCATATTCATCCATATTTTTTGGATTAGAACAAGCTTTTTTAAGTTTAAAAAACAAATTCCCTATATTATATGATTCTGAATTTACTCATGGAAAAAAAGGGATATCTATAAATGCTTTGATATGGCTTCATTCCAAAAAAAAAGATGATTTAATAAAAGAAATAGAAAAAAAAATTATTAAAGGGTTTTCATTTATAAAAATGAAAATTAGTGCTGATTTATTCGATTATCAATATTTAATTTTAAAAAAAATAAAAGAAAAATATCCGTCTATAAAAATACGTGTAGATGCAAACGGTTGTTTTGAAGATTCCAAAAAAGCTTTGTCTTGTTTAAATAAACTTTATGATTTAAATATAGTTCATTCAATGGAACAGCCAATATTATCTGGAAATTGGAAAAAGATGTCAGAAATCTGTCAAAAATCAAAATTGCCTGTAGCATTAGATGAAGAATTAGAAGGAATTTATGAATTAAAAGATAAAAAAAGATTATTGGATGTTATTCATCCTAAATATGTGGTCTTAAAGCCTAGCATAAATGGAGGATTTTATGGATCTAAAGAATGGATATTAGAAGCTAACAAAAGAAAAATTAAATGGTGGATTAGTTCTTCTTTAGAAAGCAATATTGGAATTAATGCTGTAGCTCAATGGACTTTTATGATGAAAAAAAAATATGAAAATCAAAATATTTATTCTCATGTTCATGGATTAAATACAGGAGTTTTGTATGTGAATAACTGGAGTTCTCCTTTAGAAATTAAAAAAGGTTCTATTTGGTATAACCCATCCATGAAATGGGAAACATCATTCTTTTAATAAATGAAAAAAAAATGTGGATAGATTTTTCTTCTAAAAAAACATTGACTGGTTCTTATTATAATTCTTGCAAAGAAAATTGTCAGTGGAAAAATGCTATTTTTTCTTTTTTAAAGAAATGGTATGATAATGAATCTGTATTATCCGTTTCAACTTCAGGAACAACAGCTTATCCTAAAACAATATTTTTGAAAAAAAAGCATATGTTTGAAAGAGCTATAAAAACTGTAGAATTTTTAAAACTAAAAAATAAAGGAGTTAGAGGCTTGTTATGTTTGTCTCCAGATTTTATAGCAGCTAAAATGTTTTTAGTTCGTGCTATTATTTTTAAGTGGAAAATCTATTGTGTCCCTCCATCATCTAATCCTCTGATAAATATCAAAGAATATTTTGATATTACATCAATGGTTCCCATGCAAGTTTTTTTTAGTTTGAGATATTTAGAATATATTAAAATTATTTTAATAGGAGGATGTTCCATTTCCAATTTTTTAGAAAAAAAATTGCAAAATATTTCAACTATTTGTTATGCTACTTATGGGATGACAGAAACATTAGGTCATATAGCTCTAAGAAAAATTAATGGTTCAAATAAATCTACTTTTTATAAATCATTTCAAGATCTACATTTGAGTGTAGATGAAAGAAATTGTTTAGGAATTTTATCTTCATATTTTATGGATTCTTTTATACAAACAAATGATATAGTTCATATGATGTCTAGTGATACATTTTACTGGAAAGGAAGATATGATAATGTAATCAATAGTGGAGGAATAAAAATTATTCCTGAATTAATAGAAAAGTACATAAGTTCTTTTATCCCTTTTCATAAACGATTTTTTATATCTTCAATTCCAGATAAAATTTTTTGGGAAAAAATAGTATTAATTATCGAGGGTTCTCCTTTCCCATTCAAACTTCCAGAATTTCTTTTTAATGGAAAAAATAAATTTTTCAAACCAAAAAATATTTTCTTTGTTCCTCATTTTATAGAAAATTCACTTGGAAAATTTAGACGAAAAGAAATAATGAAAAAATTAATTCAAAAAATAAAAATATAAAAATTTGTATTACATTTTTTTATCGAAAAAAATTTTTAATTCTTTAAAAAAAGTTTTGGTATCTAAATAATTTTTTTTGTTGTTATATTCACTTCCATAAACTAATTGAAATAAATCTTTGGTCATTTTTCCGGATTCTATAAAATCTAGACATGTTTTTTCCATTTTTTCAGAAAAATATTTTAAATCCAGATTTTTATCTAAAAAAGCACGATGTTTAAGGCCTCTAGTCCAAGAAAAAATAGAAGCAATAGGATTGGTAGAAGTTTTTTGTCCTTTTTGATGTAATCTATAATGTCGAGTTATAGTTCCATGAGCAGCTTCAGATTCTAAAGTTTTTCCATCTGGAGTAAGTAAAACTGAAGTCATCATTCCTAATGAACCAAATCCTTGGGCAATGCAATCAGATTGGACATCTCCATCATAATTTTTACAAGCCCATATAAATCCTCCATTTGATTTGATAGCTTTTGCTATCATGTCGTCTATTAAACGATGTTCATAAGTAATTTTTAGTTCTTCAAATTTTGATTTAAATTCACTGTCATATAGATCTTGGAAAATTTTCTTATATTTTCCATCATATTCTTTAAGAATAGTATTCTTGGTAGAAAGAAACAAAGGCCATTTTTTATATATTGAATAATTAAAACAAGAACGAGCAAATCTACATATGGATTGATCTGTGTTGTACATTCCCATAGCAATTCCAGGGCCCATAAAATGATGGATTTCAAATTTTTTTATTTTACTTTTATTGTTATCTGGAAGAAAATAAATATACAATTTTCCTTTTTCCTCAATTATAAAATCTATTGCTTCATATTGGTCTGCATAAGCATGCCGGGCTATGCATATGGGTTTTTTCCAATTTGAAATTGGACGAGGAATGTTATTAGCTATGATAGGTTCTCTGAATACGGTTCCATTAATAATGTTCCGTATAGTTCCATTTGGGGATTTCCACATTTTTTTTAAATGAAATTCTTTTATCCTATCTTCATCCGGTGTTATTGTTGCACATTTAATTCCAACATTATATTTTTTGATGGCATAAGCAGCTTCTATGGTAATTTGATCATTGGTAAGATTTCTATTTTTGATTCCTAGATCAAAATAAATAATATCTATATCTAGATAAGGAAAAATAAAATATTTTTTAATGTATTCCCATATAACTCTGGCCATTTCATCTCCATCAATTTCTACTATAGGATTATTAACTTTAATTTTTTTCATGAAATTATAAAATTTTTTAAACAAAATAATATTACATGTTTTTAGCAAAATAATAAATAAATCTAAAGAAATTCTTATCTTTGTGTAAGAAGAATGTTTAGATTTATCTTCCATCCCTTTGAATGATTCGAAGGGTTTTTTTGTTTTTATGGTAATGAATGAAAAATATGAAATGGAAAGTTTCATCACAAGAATGTTTATCTGATCTTTCAAAAGAAATCAAATCCACTTCTGTAGAGGATAAATTAAGAACTTTTTCAAATTTATTTCCAGGAAAAATAGTTTTTTCTACAAGTTTTAATATTGAGGATCAATTGATTTCTCATTTCATTTTATCAAATAAAATTCCCATAAAAATATTCACTTTAGATACAGGAAGGCTGTTTGAAGAAACTTATAAAGTTTGGGAAGATACAAATAAATTTTATGGATATTCTATTTCTGCTTATTATCCTAATCAAGATAAATTAGAGGAATTTTTATCAGAAAATGGACCAAATTCATTTTATGATAATGTAAAAAATAGAATAAAATGTTGTTTTTTACGTAAAGTAGAGCCCCTAAAAAAAGCCTTACAAGGAAACTTTGTATGGGTCACTGGATTACGTGCAGAACATTCTATGGAAAGAAAAAAACTGAATTATTTGGAATGGGATTCAAAATATCATTTGATTAAATATCATCCTCTTTATAATTGGAAATTAGAAACCATAGAAAAAATAGTCAAAAAACACAAAATTCCTTATAATTCTTTATACGACAAAGGTTTTTTAAGTATAGGATGTGCTCCATGTACTCGTTCCGTTAGATTTGGTGAGAGTTACCGAAGTGGACGTTGGTGGTGGGAGAATGATTCTATAAAAAAAGAATGTGGATTACATATTAAAAAGTAAAAAATTCGTAAAAAATGACATAAAATGGATAAACATGAAAACTTATTATTTAAATTACTTAGAAGAATTAGAATCAGAATCCATTCACATTTATAGAGAAGTAGCAGGACAGTTTGATAAACCGTGTTTATTATTTTCTGGAGGAAAAGACTCTATTTTGTTAGTTCATTTAGCCTTAAGAGCTTTTAGACCTGGGAAAATACCATTTCCTTTAGTTCATATTGATACTGGATATAATTTTCCTGAAACATTAGAATTTAGAGATTGTTTAGTAAAAGAAATTAAAGAAGAAATTATTATACGAAAAGTAGAAGATACTATAGTTCAAAGAAATTTATCTGAGCCTAAAGGCCGATTTCCCAATAGGAATATTTTGCAATCTTATACCCTAATAGATACTATTGAAGAATTTCAATTTGAGGCATGTATTGGAGGAGGACGTAGAGATGAAGAAAAAGCAAGATCTAAAGAAAGAATTTTTTCTATTAGAAATGAATTTGGATCCTGGGATCCTAAACTGCAAAGACCTGAATTATGGAATATTTATAATGGAAAAATACATGAAGGAGAAAATGTGAGAGTTTTTCCAATTAGTAATTGGACAGAACTCGATGTATGGAATTATATAAAAAAAGAAAATATTTCACTACCTTCCATTTATTTTTCGCATGAAAGAAAAGCTATTAATATTCGAGGAAAATGGATGGCTATATCTGATTTGATTAAACCTAATCCTGATGAAGTTGTCCACATTAAAAAATTACGTTATAGAACTATAGGAGATATGACTTGTACTGCCGCTATAGAATCAATGTCTACTAATGTCGAACAAATAATTCAAGAACTTTTAGACACAAAAATAAGTGAAAGAGGTCAAACCAGAATAGACGATTCTTTATCTGAGACAGCTATGGAAGATAGAAAAAAACAAGGATATTTTTAAAAAATTCATAATGGATACTTTAAGATTTATGACATCAGGAAGCGTGGATAATGGGAAAAGCACTCTGATTGGACGCTTATTGTACGACAGTCATTCCATACTTGTGGACCAATTATCTATTGTCACAGACAAAAGTATAAAAAAACATGGAAAAAATCAAAAAGAGAAAATCGATTTATCTCTATTTACTGATGGATTACGAGCCGAGAGAGAACAAGGAATAACTATTGATGTTGCTTATAAATATTTTTCTACATCTAAGAGAAAATTTATTATAGCTGATGCTCCAGGACATATTCAATACACCAGAAATATGGTCACAGGAGCCTCTCATGTGGATTTGGCTATTATCTTAATTGATGCATGTCATGGAGTAGTAGAACAAACACAAAGACATTCTTTAATTCTTGGGATGCTCAATATTCCAAAAATTATACTTGCTATTAACAAAATGGATTTAATTAATTATGATGATCGTATTTATAAAGCGATTATTAGTCAGTATCAAGTCACTGCTCGTAGAGTCGGTTTAAAGGACGTATACATGATTCCAATTAGTGCAAAAAATGGAGATAATGTAGTAGATAAATCATCTCATATGAAATGGTATTCTGGTCCAAGTCTTCTTTCTTTATTGGAAAATGTTGTTATTCAAAGAAAAACCTATTTAGAAGCTTCTAGATTTCCTGTTCAATATGTCATTTGTTCCAATCATAAGCATAATCCATCTCGTGGATATGCTGGAAAAATTATTAGTGGAATATATAAAGTTGGAGATGAAGTAATTATTTATCCTTCTATGAATCATACATTTATAAAAAAAATGGAAAAAAACGGATTAAGAATAGAGGAAGGTTTTTCTCCCCAAAGTATAGTTATGTATTTAAAAGATGAAATAGATGTTTCTCGTGGATATCTTATAGTGAAAAAAGATGATGATCTTCCTATTTTTTCTCAAGAATTTGAGATGATTCTTTGTTGGATGTCAAATAAACCATTAAAAATGGGAGATAAATACTTATTTCAAATTCACAGTTTTCAAGTTCCAGTTCGGATAAAAAATATTTCTTATCGTATAGATGTGAATACTTTAAAAAGAGAAAATACACCAGATTATGCTGGATTGAATGATTTAGTCAAAGTAAAAGTAAAAACATCTGTACCAGTTCCGCACGATTCTTATAAAAAAATAAAAGAAAATGGAGCTTGTATTTTAATAGATGAAACAAGTTATTCTACAGTGTCTGCTTGCATGATTCAATAAATTTAATTAAATAAATGTTAGATTTTTTAAATACTATATTTGAAAATAACAAAAAAAGAGATCCTTTTCCTAATAAAAAAAAATCTGAAAAATTTGTAGAAGCTTTATTCAATTTTCTGTTTACTTCTGATCGACATATTTTACAAAATGTAGTTTATTTCAAAGAAAATTATAAAAAATTAAAAAATTTTTTATACGAAATTTTTATTGAATTGAATATTGATCAGAAAAATTCCGATAATCTTTCTAGAAAATTTTTTGAAGAACTTCCCAATATTTATCAAACATTAATAAAAGATGCTTATGCTATTTTTGAATCTGATCCAGCTGCAACAGTTATAGAAGAAATTTTTATTTCTTATCCTGGTTTTTTTGCCACTGCATTATACAGAATAGCACATCAATTCTGGATTCAGAAAATTCCAATTATTCCAAGATTGATTACAGAATATGCACACAGTAAAACCGGAGTAGATATTCATGCATCTGCAGAAATAGGGAATGCCTTTGCAATTGATCATGGAACAGGAATCGTTATAGGTTCCAGTACAAAAATAGGTAATAAAGTTAAAATATATCAAGGAGTTACTTTGGGAGCTATCCATGTGGATAAAAAATTATCGAATCAAAAGCGTCATCCTACTATAGAAGATCAAGTTACTATTTATGCGGGTGCTACGATTTTAGGAGGAGAAACCATAGTAGGTCATGATAGTGTAATTGGAGGAAATGTTTGGTTAACACAAAGTGTTCCTCCTTTTTCTATAGTATATCAAAAAAGCGAAATAAAAATGAGAAATAATAGTCCTTTTCCTGATCCTATTAATTTTATGATATAATAAAAAAAAAAGAAATGAAAAATGAAAGTTGATAGCATTTTAAAAACTATTGGAAATACACCTCATGTTCGTCTTAATAAATTATACCCCAATCACCAAGTCTGGATAAAATTAGAAAAAAATAATCCAGGAGGAAGTATAAAAGATAGAATTGCATTATCTATGATAGAAGATGCTGAAAAAAAAGGAATCCTTCATAAAGGAGATCTAATCATAGAACCTACTTCTGGAAATACAGGTATAGGATTAGCTATGGTTTGTGCTGTGAAAGATTATCGTCTTATTTTAGTCATGCCAGAATCTATGAGTATTGAAAGAAGAAAATTATTTTCTATTTTTGGGGCTAAATTTGTCTTGACTCCAAGAGAAGAAGGGATGAAGGGAGCCATTCAAAAAGCAGAAGAACTAATTGATACAATTCCTAATTCCTGGATGCCTAAACAATTTGATAATATATCTAACCCCAATATTCATAAAAATACAACAGCAAAGGAAATCACAGATGCTTTTCCTGAAGGAATAGATTATTTTATTACAGGAGTTGGAACTGGAGGACATATTACAGGAATAGGAGAAGTATTAAAAAATAAATATCCAAATATAAAAATTTTTTCTGTGGAACCTTTGGAATCTCCAGTGATATTTGGAGGAGAAGCCAATTCGCATTTTTTACAAGGATTAGGTGCAGGTTTTATTCCTTCCATTTTGAATGTCAAAATATTAGATGGAACTTTTTTAGTTTCTAAGGAAGAAGCTTTTACTTTTGTTCGTAAAATAGCAAAACAAGAAGGGATTCTTGTTGGAATTTCTACAGGCGCAGTTTTATCTGCTATAGATCAACAATTATCTAAGTTTTCTGAAAAATCCATAATATTGACGTTTAATTATGATACTGGAGAAAGATACTTGTCAGTTGATAATCTTTTTTTATGATAACAAAAAAAGTAATTTTTATTTCAGCAGGACCAGGAGATCCTGATTTGATTACTATAAAAGCTCTGAATCATTTAAAAAAATCAGAAATAGTATTGGTAGATCGTCTTGTAAGTCCTGAAATCATTAAAAAATATTCTAACTATAAAAGAAAATTCATTTTTGTAGGGAAAAATTCCATAAAAAAAACTGCTTTTTCTCAAAAAAAAATCAACAAAATATTAATTCACTATGCTTTGAAAGGAAAATATGTGGTTAGATTAAAAGGAGGAGATGTTTCTATTTTTTCCAATATTATGGACGAATTAATGGAATTAAAAAAATATGATATTCCTTACGAAATCATTCCGGGTGTAACATCTGCTGTTGGTGCTGCTGCTTATGCTGGAATACCTCTTACAGCAAGAGGTTATGCCTCTTCTGTACGTTTTATTACTCTTCATAATCCAGATTCTATCAATTTTAATCAGTGGATAGATTTCATAAAAACTCAAGATACTTTAGTTTTTTATATGTGTATTCAAAAATTATATGAAATATTTGATAGATTGACAAAAAATAAAAATTTTTTTTATATGAATAAATTAGTAGCTATAATAGAACAAGCTACTACTCCTATGCAAAGAGTCTATACAAGTAACCTTTATAATTGTAAAAATTTAATAAAGGAAAAAAATCATTTCATGTCTCCCTCTTTAGTCATTGTAGGTAAAATTGTGGTTTTACATCATTATTTCAAATGGTTTTTTAATTCTAATGTTTTAGATAAAAAAAATTATTTTGAGTGATTGAGTGATATTAATATTTTCTTTTCTAAAATTGAATCAAATGTTATCTGAATCAAATAACAAAACATTTTTTAAGTTAATCAAAGAATCCTCTCTAGAAGAGATTATTTGGATGTGTGGCTATATGTCTGGATTCGTGTCTTCTAATACTAAAAAATCTTCTTTAAATAATAAAAAAGAGAAAAAAATTACGTTAGTTTATGGGACAGAAACAGGTAATGCAAAAAATTTAGCTTTTGACATTTATCAAAAAGCAAAAAATAAAAAATTACAAATGAAATTGATAAGTTTAGATCAATATCGTTTGCAAGATTTGGAAAAAGAAGATTATTTATTCATAATAATTAGTACACATGGAGAAGGAGAACCTCCTTCTTCTGCAAAATCTTTTTTTGATTTTATTCATAAAAATTCAGATTTTAAGATTAATCATTTAAAATATAGTGTATTGGCTTTAGGAGATAAATCTTATTCTCATTTTTGTAAAGCAGGAGTGGATGTAGATAAACGTTTACATAATATAGGAGCAGTAAGAATCATTCCATTGCATAAATGTGATGTTGATTATGAAGAAGAAGCAGATAAATGGTTTTTAGAAATTTTGAATTTTTTTCAAAAAAAAAAATATGAACAAAATACAGAAAATAGAAGGGAAAAAATATGTGGAAAAGTTTTGAATAATATACTTTTAAGTGATAAAGAAAGAGGCTCTAATAAAGAAATTCATCATATTGAAATTTCTGTTCAAAATGAGATAAAATATCTTCCGGGAGATTCTATAGGAGTGTTCCCTGAAAATTCTTCAAATAAAATACATGATATTATAGAATGGATTTTAAAAAATAGAAAAAATGAAGAATATAAATATAAAGAAGAAATATTTAATTTTTTAAAAAAAAAATTAAATATTTTTCATCTATCAGATAATTTTTTAAGAAAATATTCCCTTTTATCTGAAAGGGAATATATTCCTTTTAATCGAAAATGGAAACTGATTGATCTTTTAAAAGAATTCCCTATAAAAAAGGAATTTTCGTTAAGAGACCTAATAAAAATAATGGAACCTATCAAACCAAGATTGTATTCCATTTCTTCTTCTCCTAAAGTTCATTATAATGAAATACATATTACTGTATCTCGTCATCGTTTTCAATTGAATGGAGAAACTGTATATGGTCATTGCTCTGATTTTTTATCTAAATTAAAAGAAGGAGATGAATTAGATTTTTTTATTTATAGAAACCAATTGTTTAGATTACCAAAAAATTCTAAAAAAGACATAATTCTTATTGGAGCTGGGACTGGAATAGCTCCTTTTCGTTCTTTTTTATATGAAAGAGAAGCAATGGAAGCTACAGGAAAAAATTGGTTATTTTTTGGAGATCAACATTTTTATACTGATTTTTTGTATCAGACAGAAATTCAAAATTGGAAAAAGAAAGGAGTTCTTAATCATGTCAGTCTCTCTTTTTCTAGAGATCAAGAAAAAAAAATATATATCCAAGATAAAATATGGAAAAATCGAATAGAATTTTTTTCATGGATTAAAAATGGAGCATTCATCTATGTTTGTGGAAAAAAAAATCCTATGAGTATAGATGTTGAAAAAATGATTTTTCGTGTAATAGACGAAGTAGGAGAATGTGACCCAGAATTTTTTATAAAAAAAATGAAAAAAGATGGAAGATATTTGAAAGACGTATACTAAAAAAATCGATGAAAAATTAAATTTTGTAGACATGAAAATATCTCGTATAACAAAAGAAGAAAAAATAAAAAAAGAAAGCATAGGACTTAGGGGAACTCTTATAGATAGTTTACAGGACGAATTATCTGGAAGTATTTATGATGAAGATCAGGTAGTTATTAAATTTCATGGTTTATATCAACAAGATGATAGAGATATAAGAGAAGAGAGATCGAAAAAAAAACTGGAACGATTATATTCTTTTATGATACGTCTCAGAATACCAGGTGGTATTATCAATCATAAACAATGGATAGCTATTCATAATATTTCAGAAGAAAATTCAACTGGAGTCATCAAAATAACAACTAGACAAACAATTCAATTACACGGATTGATAAAATCCAAGATAAAACCAACCATTCAATTTTTTAATATTCATAAATTAGATTCTATTGCTACATGTGGAGATGTTAATAGAAATGTGGTATGCAGTACCTATATAGATAGTAAATACTCTCGTGAAGAAATTTTGAATTATGCTACTAAAATTAGCAATATGTTACTTCCTAAAACGAGGGCTTACTATGAAATTTGGTTAGATGAAAAAAAAATATATGAAAAAAAAGAGGAAAAAGATCCTCTTTACAAGGAAACTTATTTACCTAGAAAATTCAAAATTGCTATAGCAATTCCTCCTAATAATGATGTCGATGTTTTTGCTAATGATGTTGGATTAATTGCTATTTTTGACAAAAATTCTAAAATTTTAAAAGGTTTTAACATCTCTGTTGGAGGTGGATTATCTACTACTCATGGTAATTCTAGAACTTATTCAAGGTTAGGAACTGTAATTGGTTTTTCTGATTCTGAAGATCAAATACTAAAAATAATATATGAAATTTTAACTATTCAACGTGATTATGGAAATAGAAGCGATCGTAAATTAGCCCGTTTAAAATATACTATAGATAATTATGGTATAAATTGGTTTAAAAAAGAATTAGAAAATAGAATTGGATTTTCTTTACAAAAAGAAAATCCTTTTATTTTTACAGAAAGACGTGATTATTTTGGGTGGATTCAAGATCATAAAGAATCATGGAATTATACATTTTTTGTAGAAAATGGATTGATTTTTGATGATGAAAACTTGAAATTAAAATCGGCCTTACTCAAGATAGCGAAACATGAAATATGTAGTTTTTCATTCACTTGTAATCAAAATTTGACATTAACTCATATTGATGAAAAAAATAAAAATAAAATACAGTCTATTCTTCGAGAATATGGAATTCATGATTACATGAACGGCTTATCTTCTATAAGAAAAAATTCTATGGCTTGTGTAGCGCTAAACACATGTCCTTTAGCCTTAGCAGAAGGACAACGTTATTTGCCTAGTTTGATATCTAAAATAGAAATTATTTTAAAAAAATATAAATTAGAAAAAGAAGATATAATTATTCGCATGACCGGATGTCCTAATGGTTGTTCTCGTCCCTATTTAGCTGAAATAGGATTGATAGGAGTTTCTTATGGAAGATACAATCTTTATTTAGGAGCTAATCATGAGGGGACACGTCTGAATAAACTTTATAAAAAGAATATGGATGAATCTTCTATTTTAAAAGAACTTGACCAAATTTTTGCTTGTTTTCAAGAAGAAAAGTTTTCAGAAGAAAGATTTGGAAATTTTTCTATCAGAAAAAAATGGGTTGTTTAATAATTTATAATGATCAATAAAGAGAACAATAAATTATTTCCTGTTTTTTTACATTTAGATAAACTTTCTCTTTTAATTGTTGGTGGAGGAAAAACTGCTTTAGAAAAATTAAACACTGTATTAAAAAATAATCCTGATACAAAAATTAATTTAATAGCTGATCAAATAGATCAAGAAATTTATCAAATAGCTAAATTGTTTAGTTTTATCAAATTAACTAAGAAATTTTATTTTTTTTCTGATTTAGAAAATGTGGATGTTGTATTTATTGCTGTAAATAATCCTATTTTAAGTGAAGAAATCAAAAAAGATGCAAGAAAAATGCATAAGTTAGTTAATGTTCCTGATGTTCCTGATCTTTGTGATTTTTATATGGGGTCTATTGTTCAAAAAGGAAATTTAAAGATAGCTATTTCTACTAACGGGAAGTCTCCTACAATAGCTAAACGTTTGAAAGAAATTTTTATAGATGTGTTCCCCCATGAACTAGATGACGTGTTGATAAATATGTGTGAAATACGAAAAAAATTAAAAGGAAATTTTGAATATAAAGTGAAAATGCTCAATTTAATAACTGAAAAATGGTTGATCGAAAAAACCCCAAAAAAGAAATTACAAAAAAATTTAATAAAGTATTTGCCTTTTATAATAGGATTTATTATTGCTCTCAGTTACTTTTTACATGTTTTAACAAGAAGTATTTTTTTTCAAAAAATATTGAATCATTTTAATCAAAGTTTTTTATATTTAATGTTTACTGGTTTTTTTGCACAACTAGTCGATGGAGCTATAGGAATGGGTTATGGACTAACTTGTACGACAATATTACTTTCTTTGGGGATCCCTCTCCCTTCAATCAGTGCTAGTATACATACTGCAGAGATATTTTCTAGCGGAATATCTGGATTAAGTCATTATAAAATGGGTAATGTAAACAAAAAATTATTTAAAATATTACTTATTCCAGGAATTATAGGTTCTATTGCTGGAGCTTTTTTGCTTGCTAAATTCGGAGAATCTTACGCTTTTTATATTAAACCCATGTTAGCTTCTTATACTTTTTTTTTGGGAGTGAAAATTTTGTTAAAAACATGGAAAAAGGATCACAAAAAAACTAAGAAAATAGGATGTCTTGCAGGATGTGGAGGTTTTTTAGATTCTTTTGTTGGTGGAGGATGGGGTCCTTTTGTTACTAGCACTTTAATATCAAAGGGAAGAACTCCAAAATATGTTATAGGATCGGTAAGTTTATCTGAATTTTTTGTAACTCTTTCGAGTACTTTAACTTTTTTTTCTTTATTAGGAATTAACTACTGGAGAATAGTTTTTGGATTAGTTTTTGGAGGATTATTTGCTGCTCCTTTAGCAGCAAAAATATCCGGTAAACTACCTATAAAAATAATGTGTTTCTCTATAGGAATTTTGGTAATTATTTGGAGTGTGAGGATTTTGTATAATTGTTTTTTCAATTAAGAGTTAAGTTTTTTGTTTAATAAAATAATTTTTTCAACAATTTTTTTATCCATCTTGGATTTAGATTCTTGAGTCCATCCAGCAACATGTGGAGTGAATACTACTTTATTAGAATGAATTAGATCAAAGAAACTTTTAGGAAGTTTATGATGATGAAAAATATTTTCAAAAGAAAAATTTTCATATTCTAATACATCTAAACAGGCTCCAGATATTTTTCCGTTTTTTAATGCTTTAACCAAATGGCTTGTTAGAATACATCTTCCACGAGAAGTATTTATTAAATAAAAAGGCTTGTAAAACTTTTTGATAAAATCATAATTAATCATTCCTTTTGTTTCTTTTGTATAAGGTACATGCAAACTAATTATGTCTGATTTTTGAAAAATTGTACTCATGTCGACTTGCTTTGCATAAAGATCACCGATTTGAGGTAAAATATCATAACATAATATTCTAGCAGCATCAAATCCTGAAAGTTTTTTTGCAAAAGCTTTTCCAGTATTCCCATATCCAATAATGCCTATTGTTTTTCCCATGATTTCCATTCCCCTATTATTTTCTCTATCCCATTTTCCTTTTTTGATTTGTTGATGGGAGGGAATGATGTGGTTCATGAGACATAAAAGCATTCCTATAGCATGTTCTGCTACAGCATCTTTATTTCCTTCTGGAGAAGAAATCAGAGTAATCCCTCTTTTCAAAGAATAATCTTTGTCTATGTTTTCTATTCCAGATCCAATTCTAGCTATAAATTTTAAGTTTTTAGCTTTTTTAATAAATTTTTTATCTATTATTAATCTGCTTCTTAAAATGATTCCGTCATATACAGATATATCAATTTTATCGGTTGAATCATAATAATTTTCATCACAAAGAAATCCTTCTTTTTTTAGTTTGTGTATAATAAAAGGATGATTTTTATCTAAAACTAATATTCTTTTGATCATATATCATTTATCGTAATCTTTATTATTTTCATTATTTAAATTTTCATCAATATCTATAATTTCTTTCAAAGAGTTTTTGTTTTCTTTTTCTTCAATAAAATTTTTTTCTTCTTTGAACACATGATTTTCCTCACATCGATCCCAATTATATTGATAATTTTTAGGTTTATGAAAAAATAATTGATCATTATAAATCAGATTAATATCTTCATATAAACTTTTCATATAATAGGCCCATATGGGCAAAGCCATATTGGCTCCCTGCCCCAATTTAATATTCTCGAAATGAGAAAATCTATCTTCCCACCCAACCCAAACTCCAGTAGTTAAATTTGGGACCATGCCGATAAACCATCCATCTGAGTTTTCATTAGTTGTACCAGTTTTTCCAGCTATGTCTCCTGTAATATTGTATTTATATAATCTTTTGGCTGTTCCATATTTTACAACTCCTTGCATTAGTTTTAACATAATATATGCTACATCTTCACTAAAAACTTGTCTTCTGCTAAGATCTATATTTTCTTTGATTAAATTGCCGTTTTCATCCTCTATTTTAACTAAAAGACTGGGTTTAACGTAAAAGCCAGAATTAGTAAATGTATTGAATGCGGCTGTCATTTCATATAATGTTAGATCTGCAGAACCAAGAGCTATAGATGGGTGTTCAGGAATCATAGATTTTATTCCCATTTTTTTTGCTAAACGAATTACTGGCCCTGGAGTTATTTGTGATATCAAACGGGCTGAAATCGTATTCACAGACAAAGCTAAACCATCTTTTAATGTGAGTGTCCCTCCATATTTTCCATTAGAATTTCTAGGACTCCATTTTCCTAAATGAAATTTTTCATTTGAAATTTTTGTACAAGGATTATAATGCAATTCATTAATAGCAGTAGCATATAAAATGGGTTTGAAAACAGAACCAACTTGACGTTGTGTTTGTGCTACATGATCATATTGAAAATAATTAAAATCTATTCCGCCTACCCATGCTTTTATAAATCCAGTAGATGGTTCTATAGATAACAAACCTGCTTGAATAATACTTTTTTGATAACGAATAAAATCCCATGGAGACATTGATACTTTTTTTGTTCCATTCCAAGTAAACAATTTTATTGATTGTGGTTTTTGAAATTTATCTAAAATTTCCTCTTCTGCTAATCCTTTTTGTTTTAAATCTTGGTAAAGAGAGGTTCTATGCATAGCAGATATTAATATTCTTTTTGTTTTTTCTTGAGATATATTCAAAAATGGAGCATTTTTGTTTTTTTTTTGAAAATGATTGAATAAAATTTGCAATCCACTGAGATGTTTTTTGACAGCTTTTTCTGCATAATCTTGCATTCTGGCATCAATAGATGTATATATTTTTAATCCACTGGAATAAAGATTAAGTTTTTGTCCAGTTTTATTTTCATGTTCATCTAAAGCTTCTTGAATTTCTTTTTTTAAAAATTCACCATAATAAGTAAGCAATTCAAAATCTTTTTTTTGTATTTTAAAATTAATTTTTACAGGTTTTTCCAATTCCTTTTTATATCTATGTGCATGCAAAAAATTATATTTTCTCATTTGAAATAAAACCAAATTTCTTTGTTTTTTTGCCCTTTTAGGATAATTTTTAGGATTATATAAAGAAGGATTTTCTAACATTCCAACCAGTGTAGCACATTCTCCTAAATTAAGTTCAGAAACTTTTTTATTGAAATAAGTGTGAGCGGCTGTTTCTATTCCTTTTGCATTATATAAAAAATCAAATTTATTATAATACATCGTAATAATTTCTTCTTTAGTATAACGTTTTTCCAATTCAATAGCCATGACCCATTCTAAAAGTTTTTGATGAATCCTTTGTAGTTTGTTTTTTGCAGATGGTCCTGTAAAAAGAAGTTTTGCTAGTTGCTGAGATATAGTACTTCCACCTCCTCTTTTTCCGAGTGAAAGAATCGCTCTAAGAAGAGATTTAGCATCAATTCCAGAATGATATTTAAAACGAATATCTTCTTTTGCTATTAAAGCATAAACAAGATCTTTCGGAAGTTGTTTATAAGTAATTAAAGTTCTATTTTCGGAAAAAAATCTTCCCAAAAGGATTCCATTAGAGTCATATACCTCTGATCCTACTTCCATAGCAGGGTTTTCTATATCTTTAGTACTAGGTAAAGCCCCCAAATAACCTTTACAAGCTGCATAAAAAATTACGAATATAATACTTATCCCTATAAAAAATAAAAACCAAAAATAAAAAATAAGTATACTAAAATAAGATTTTATACTTTTTTTATACACGAAAAAAAATTATTTTTCATTAGCATATAATAAATAATTATATAGACAAATCTTTAAATGTTAATTCGGTTTTATGAATGGTATTAATTGTTGATAACTCCTCTAGAGGAGGAGCTATTTGATTTTTCTTATTTTTTTCTAAAATTTCTTTAATTTTTCTTACTTCTATTCTAAACCAAGTATTTGGATTTTTAATGTAAGAAAACCACATTCTTTTTTTGAAAACATCAATTTTCATACATTGAGCAATTCCTTTTTCTGTGTGTATTTTATTGTTAAAATCCGGAAAATCTTTTAAAGAAGTTAAATAGGCATCTAATTCATAGTTAAGACAACATTTTAACTTACTACATTGCCCAGTTAGTTTTTGAATATTTATGGAAAGTTGTTGATATCTTGCAGAATTAGTAGTAACACTTTTAAAGTTTTTTAACCAAGTAGAACAACAAAGTTCGCGACCACAAGAACCGATCCCTCCAATTTTTGCTGCTTCTTGTCTATATCCTATTTGACGCATTTCTATACGTGTGTTAAAATGTAATGCTAATTCTTTAATTAATTTTCTAAAATCTACTCTATTTTCAGCTGTATAATAAAAAGTAGCTTTTTCTCCATCTCCTTGATATTCAATATCACTGATTTTCATAGGAAGATTTAAAGTTTTTGCAATTTTTTTAGCCTTTGAAAGAGTTGAAAATTCTTTTTTTCTGAAAGATCTCCAAATGTTGATTTCTTGATATGTTGATTTTCTGTATATTTTTTTTAAAATATCTATATTTTTATTTCTTATTTGTAATTTGACCAATTCTCCAGTTAAAATTACTGTCCCTATATCATATCCTATTCCGGATTTAGATTCTACAGTAACAATGTCTCCTTTGCAAAGAGATATTTTTTCTTGATTCAGAAAAAATTCTTTTCTGTCGTTTTTAAATTGTATTTCTACAACATCATGTTTATGATATCCAAAAGGAGATTGAATGTTAGATAACCAATCTAATACATTCAGTTTTTGGCATTGTTTTTTTATAAAAATCTTTTTTTTAAAAGAATTTTCACATTTATTTTTTAAACAATTAGAACATGATTTATTCATTATCCTAATAACTTTTTTTTAATAAAAAATTAAATTATATATAAATATATGTGATCTAAAAAAATTATTATGAATAACAATGAAAAAGTAGCTGTATTTCCTGGTTCTTTTGATCCTATAACTTTGGGTCATTATGATATTATTATTAGAGCTTTAAATTTATTTGATAAAATTATTATAGCTGTTGGAAAAAATTTGGAAAAAAAAAATATGTTTTCTCTTTTGAAGAGAAAAAAATGGATTAGAAAAACTTTTTTGGATTTTTCCCAGAAACATAAAATAGAAATCGATTCATTTAACGGATTAACCATTTCTTTTTGTACAAAAAAAAAAGCTAAATTTTTATTAAGAGGAATTAGAAATCAATTTGATTTTGAATTTGAAAAAGATATATTGTTTGCTAATAAAAAATTAGACAAAACGGATCTTATTGAAACTGTTTATCTTCTTTCTTCTTATGAAAATTCTCATATTTGTTCTTATATTGTGAGAGATATTATGAAAAATGGAGGGGATTATACCATATTTGTTCCTTCTTCCGTGAGAATAGAATGAACTCATTTCATTTCACTCTAGTGTTTTTTTCAATGATATTTTGATTGTCAATCCAATCAAGGATAATTTGTTTTTTTTCCATATTAACATCTATTAGTTTCACTTTTACTTTGTCCCCTAAATGATAAACTTTTCTTTTTTTTTTTCCAACTATACTATAATTATTCGAATTTAGAATATAATAATCTTCTTTAATATCACATAATCGTACCATTCCTTCTGTTTGAAATAATAGTAGTTCAATGTAAACACTCCAATCAGTAAATCCAGTAATAATGCCATAAAACTCTTTTCCTAAAAATTTTTTGATATATTTTACTTGTATATATTTTAAAAAATCCCTTTCTGCATCTATAGCTAAACGTTCTTTATAACTGCAATGTTGGGATTGTTTTTCATAAAATTCCATTGTTTTTAGTTTCTCTGTATTTTCACTATTATGATTTAAATAATAGTGCAGTAAACGATGAGCTATGATATCTGAATATCTTCTTATAGGAGAAGTAAAATGAGTATAATAAAAAAAAGATAATCCATAATGTCCTATATTTTTGGTGGAATATTTGGCTTTACTCATAGCACGAAGAATTAAATTTTCAATCATATTTTGTTCTTGCTTCCCTTTAATTTTTTTTAATAAATAATTAATGGAATTTTTTAAATTTTTAAAATCTAAAAAGTAACCTAAAGGCTCTATAATTTCTTTTAGAAAAAAAATTTTTTGAAAATCTGGTTTATCGTGAACTCTGTAAATAAAAAGTCGATTAGAAGAATTCCCATTTAAATTTAAACTAACAAACTCTGAAATTTTTTGATTGGTCAATAACATAAATTCTTCTATTAACCGATGAGCATCATTATTTTTTTCTAAATGTAAAGAAATTGGGTTATTTTTTTCATCTAAATGAAATTTTATATCAACTTTTTCGAGATAGATAGATCCATTTTTTAATCTTTTTTTTGTTAATATTTTAGAAAACAAGAATAAGGTATGAATTTCTTCGTGAAAATCTCCTTTTTTTTTATCTATAATTTGTTGAACTTCTTCATATGTAAATCTTCTATCAGATCGTATAATTGTTTTACCAAGCCAACTTTTTAATATTTTTCCTTGACTATTCATATTAAAAATATAGGAAAAACACAATTTTTCTTCCTTAGGCTGCAAGGAACAAAGATCATTCGATAATATTTTTGGAAGCATAGGAATGACATATTCTATAAAATAAATAGATGTAGCACGTGAATATGCCTCTTTATCTAATAAGCTTCCTTCTTTTATATAATGAGAGACATCGGAGATATGAACACCTATTTCCCAAGTCTCATCATTTAACTTTCTAACTGATAGAGCATCGTCAAAATCTTTTGCATTTAAAGGATCTATAGTAAAAGTATTAATATTTCGTAGATCTCTTCTAATTTCTGTATCTGAAATTTTTCTTGAAGAAATTTTTTTAGCTTCATTTTCTAGTTCTTTGGAAAATTCATAGTGAATTCCATATTCTTCCAATAATGAAAAAATTTCAGTTTTGTATTCTCCAGATGGTCCGAATATCTTGATAATTTTTCCCAAAGGATTTTTGAGTTCTTTGGGCCATGATATGATTTGAACTAATACCTTATCATTGTGATGATATTTTTTCAATTTTTCATCATCTATTGGAATAAAGATATCTACATGAATACTATTGTTGTAGACTATAACTGACCCATATTTAGAGTTAGATTGAAGATTCATTTTTAATATTCCAATAAATTTTTTAGTTTTTCTTTTTATAATTTTTAATACCTCTCCTTCTATTTTTATTCCTTTTTTTTTATTCAATCTGATTTTCACTAAATCTCCTTCTAAAGCCCGGTTTATCTTATTTTTTGGAATAAAAATATCTTTCTGAAATTCTTCTATATTAACAAAAGCATATCCGCGGCTAGTAATATTAATGAATCCAGTAGCAAAATTATTACAATGTTTTTTTTTTATTTTTTTTTCTGATTTCATGATAATAAAACATGTCTATCTATAAATAAAGCTAAAAAATCTACAATCTACAAGATTTTATCTAAAAGAAATCGTTTTTCATTTTTATTATGAAATTTAGGTAATTTAGGTATTAGATATTATTTATTATATTTGCAATGATCCGTTTTTTTACTATATATATATCAAAATAAAAAATAACTCTAAGATGACAGGTAAACGTATATTATATGTTTCTTCAGACTTATTTCCTTTTTCTTCAGAGAACCCAATCTCTTTATCGGCTTTAAAAGCCACTAAGTTTATGCAATCAATAGGAAACGATGTACGTATATTTATGCCTCGTTTTGGAGTGATAAATGAAAGGAGACATCAATTACATGAAGTCATTCGTTTGTCAGGCATGAATTTAGTTATTAATGATATAGATCAACCATTATTGATAAAAGTTGCATCTATTCCTGATGCAAGGCTGCAAGTTTATTTCATAGATAATGAAGAATATTTTAAAAGGAAAGCTATATATGAAGATGAAAAAGGAAACTTTTTTCAAGATAATGACGAAAGAGCTTTGTTTTTCACAAAAGGTGTTTTAGAAACTGTAAAAAAATTAAATTGGAAACCTGATCTTATCCATATATATGGATGGATTAGTTCTTTTATACCTTTGTATATTAAAAATTTTTATAAAAATGATCCTGTGTATCAAAACGCAAAAATAGTTGTATCTATTTATAACAAACCTTTTAAAGGGATCCTAAATCAAGACATTATTAAAAAAATAAGATTTGATGGTATCAAATCTAAGAAATTAAAATTGTTGGAAAATCCGAATTATTTTAATTTGATCAAATTATGCATATATTTTTCGGATGCTATAATAAAAGGAGATCTTTCTTTTCCTCAAGAAATAGAAGATTATATAAAAATAAATAAATTGTTAGTATTAAAATATTATCCTGTAGAAAAGATAGAAACGGTTTATCAACAATTTTATAAAGAAACTGTTTTAGAACAAATAAATTAATTAATATTTTTCATAGATAAAACTTCTAATTTTATCAGTTAGAATGTGTGGTATAATTGGTTATTTGGGTTATAGAGAAGCTTATCCTATTCTCATTAACGGATTAAAAAAATTGGAATACCGAGGATATGACAGTTCTGGGATTGCCATATTTTATGATGATGGATATAGTTTGTGTAAAACTAAAGGAAGAGTTAGTGAACTGGAAAAAAAAATATCTTCTTACAAGATAAAAATAAGTGGAACAACTGGAATAGGTCATACGAGATGGGCTACACATGGAATTCCAGATGATTTGAATGCTCATCCTCATGTTTCTAATTCTAATGATCTGATTATGATTCATAACGGAATCATAGAAAATTATCATGCAATTAAAATCATTTTGTCAAAAAATGGTTTTAATTTTCAAAGTGAAACAGATACAGAGGTTCTTGTTAATTTGATTGAATATATTAAGAAAGAAAACAAATTATCTTTAGAAGAAGCTGTAAGAATTTCTTTAAATGAGATAGTAGGTGCTTATTCTATTGCTGTTGTGGATAAATCTCATCCAGAAACAATTATTATTGCGAAATTAGGAAGTCCTCTTGCGTTGGGTATTAATGATAAGGAATTTTTTATTGCATCTGATCCTATTCCTTTCATAGATTACACTAAAAATGCTATTTATTTAAAAGATGGAGAAATGGCTATTCTTAGAAAAGGTGAAGAATTAGATTTGAGGAAAATTGTAGATAATCATAAACTCAATCCAATTATTAAAAAACTTCAAATAAATTTGAAACAAATAGAAAAAGGAGAATATAAGTATTTTATGCTGAAAGAAATATATGAGCAGCCAAAAACAATTTTGGATACATTGCGTGGAAGATTATTAATTTCAGAAGGTATAATTTGTATTGATGGAATTGAATCTAATAAAGATATTTTTATTAATGCTAAATGTATAACTATAGTAGCATGTGGAACTTCATGGCATGCTAGTTTAATTGGGGAATATTTATTAGAAGAATTTGCTCGTATTCCAGTAGAAGTAGAGTATGCTTCCGAATTTAGGTATAGAAATCCTATTATAGAAAAAAAAGATGTAATTATTGTGATCTCTCAATCGGGAGAAACAGCCGATACTTTAGCTGCTTTAAAATTGGCAAAAACAAAAGGAGCTTTTGTTTTTGGTATTTGTAATGTAGTAGGATCATCCATAGCGAGAAATGTAGATGCAGGAGCTTATACTCATGCAGGTCCTGAAATTGGAGTGGCATCTACAAAATCTTTTACTGCACAAATCACAGTTCTTGTTTTATTGGCTTTGAAAATAGGAAAATACAGATCGGCTATAAATGATAATCGTTATCAATATTTGTGTCAGGAACTTGGATCAATTCCAGAAAAAGTAAATCATGCTTTAAAAATAGATGATTCTATAAGAGAAATTTCCAAAGTGTATCATAATGTAAATAATTTTCTTTATTTAGGTAGAGGGATTAACTTCCCAGTTGCTTTAGAGGGAGCTTTAAAACTAAAAGAAATATCCTATATTCATGCAGAAGGTTATCCTGCAGCAGAAATGAAACATGGACCTATAGCCTTGATTGATGAAAATATGCCAGTGATTATTATTGCAACAAGAAAAGGATGTTATAACAAAATAGTAGGAAATATTCAAGAGATTAAAGCTAGAAAAGGGAAAATAATAGCTATAGTTAATGAAGGAGATATTCAAGTAAATATGTTAGCTGATTACGTAATTAAAGTTCCAGAAATTTCCGAAGAACTTAGTCCGTTAGTTACTGTAATCCCTCTTCAATTGCTGGCTTATCAAATAGCTTATATCCGAGGAGAAAATGTTGATCAGCCAAGAAATTTAGCAAAATCAGTAACAGTGGAATAAACTTATCTTTTATTTCCTTTTTTTTCACTTCTGCTGCAGGATAACCTTTGAAAATAAATTGAATATTGATATATTTTCTAGACAAATTATTATCACGTATGGGCTATTTGGAACATGAGAGTGTAGATTAATCAGTTATCGAAAAATAACTATTCAATATTTTATTGTGTTCAGTTTTTTGATATATCTATCTAAAGCCATGGCCATAGAAGGTAATTCTGGAGTCGGAACTTTTATATCTATTTTTAATCCTGCTTTAGCAGCAGCATCTAAAGTATTTTTTCCGAAAGTAGCAATTTTTATACCATTCTGATCAAAATTAGGAAAATTTTCAAACAAAGATTTGATTTCTGCTGGACTAAAAAAAACTAAAATGTCATAACATATGTGTTTTAAATCAGATAAATCACTAGAAGTGGTTTTATATAATATAGCCCTTTTCCAAAAAATATTTATCTTATTCAACATATTTGGAATTTCTGGTTTTAAAATATCTGAAGAAGGCAAAAGAAATTTTTCTTTTGGATGTTTCTTTATATAAGGCAATATGTCTTGAAATGATTTATTTCCAATATAAATTTTTCTTTTTCTATAGACAATATACTTTTGCAAATAATAAGCAATTGTTTCTGTTTGACAGATATATTTCATAGAAATTGGAACTTTAAAACGCATAGATTCCGCTAATCTGAAATAATGATCTACAGATTTTTTACTTATAAAAAGTATCACGGTAAAATCAGAAAAATTGATTTTTTGTTTTCTTACATCATCAGATGATGCTCCTTTAACTTCTATAAAGGATCTAAAATCGATCTTGATATTTTTATTTTTACTGAGCTCTAAGTATGGAGTGTTTGAGCCGCCTGTGAGAGGTTGTGAAATAAGAATATTATTTATCTTCATCTCTATCTTTATCTCTTCAATAAGTTTTATTGATTTAAATTCGCAAATGTATGCAGAAAATTAATACAAAAAAAATTGTGATATAATTTCAAAAAAAAAGAAAAGGCACAGAGCGGAATCGAACCGCTATAAAAGGTTTTGCAGACCTCTGCCTTCCCACTCGGCCACAGTGCCAAAAAAAATTTTAATCATCTAAAATAACACAAACTCTATCTACGTCTCCTTGTAATGGAGGATTTTCTTTACAAACTTTTACTTTTATATGTTTGATCAAAAATTCTTTATATTCTTTTCTAATTCTTTGAATTATTCTTTGTGCTAAATGTTCTATCAATTTAGAGTTAATCTTCATTTCTTCTTTCACAATACAATACAAATGGACATAATCAATAGTTTTTGATAAATCATCATGAATGGAAGCTTGATTAAGATTTAATTCAATTTCTATGTTAGTCGTATAATGAGAACCGACATGCTCCTCTTCTGACATACATCCATGATATCCAAACAATCTAATATTTTCTAGGATTATTTTACCCATGAAAATTATTTACTACTTTATTATAATTTTCTTCTACTTTTTTCCAATTAATAATATTCCAAAAAGAAGAGATGTAGTCTAAACGACGGTTTTGATATTGCAGATAGTAAGCATGTTCCCAAACATCTAATCCTAATATTGGGATTCCTTCACAACCGATCCCAGACATTATAGGATTATCTTGATTGGCTGTAGAACAAATTGTCAATTGATTTTCTTTTATGCAACATAACCAAGCCCATCCTGAACCAAAACGATTAGATGCTGCAGTAGAAAATTGGTTTTTGAAAAGATCAAAAGAATTGAAATTTTTTCTAATAACTTCATTCAAAAATATACTTGGATCTGTATACTCTGAATGAGGAATTAATATTTTCCAAAAAAGATTATGATTATAAAAACCTCCACTATTATTGCGCACTGCCGGAGTTTCCATACAAGCTCTTCTCAGAATTTTTTCTATAGGAAGATTCATCATATCTGTTCCAGAAATAGCTTTATTCAAATTATCTGTATAAGAGGCATGATGTTTATTGTAATGGATTTCCATCGTTTTTCTATCTATGTAAGGTTCGAAATCCTTATATGAATAAGATAATTTTGGAAGTTTAAATGACATAATTTTTTTTCTTTTATTAATATGAGAAACACAAATATAATTAAAAACTTGATTTTTTATTATGTTATGTATTATTTATAACAGCTTTTATTCCAGGAAGTATTTTATTTTTCAAACTTTCTAACAAAGCCCCCCCTCCAGTAGACAAATAACTGATTTTATTATCACATCCTTCCATTTTTAATGAGGCTATAGAATCTCCACCTCCTACCAAAGAAAAGGCTCCTTTTTCAGTTGTTTTTGCAATTGCTTTTGCAATAGATCTGGTTCCTAAAGAAAAATTGGTTAATTCAAAAACTCCTACTGGTCCATTCCATAAAATGGTTTTTGATTTTTCTATAATATCACAAAAGTATTTTATAGAAAGAGGTCCTATATCCAAACCAGCCCATCCATCTGGAATAGAATCAATAGCTGAAACTTTAGTATTTGCTGTATTTTTAAATGAATCAGCAATAATAACGTCTTTTGGAAAAGATAAAATATTTTTTTTGTTTTTTTCTTGACATTTATCAAAAATCTTAAACAAGATTTTTTCAATTATTTTATTATCTTTTTCAAGAAGAGAGTTTCCTATTTTTCCCCCCTTTATTTTAATAAAAGGATAAGACATCCCTCCTCCTATTAATATATGATCTGCAAAATCAATAAGATTTTCAATTATTTCAATTTTAGAAGAAATTTTTGCTCCTCCTAATAAAACTGTAATCGGTTTTTCTCCTTTTCCTGATAAAAATTTGTTCAAAAATTGAATTTCTTTTTGCATAAGAAGTCCTATACATTTTTTTTTTCCAAAAAATTTAGGAAGAATAGTAATAGAAGTATGTAAACGATGAGAAACTCCAAAAGCATCATTTACATAAATATTTCCTAATTTTGATAATTCAAAAGCAAAATTTTCATTTTCTTCTTCTTCTTCTTTATAAAAACGAAGATTTTCCAATAATAAAATTTCACCGTTTTTTAATTCATTAATTTTTTTTTCTACATTTTTTCCTATACAATCCTCACAAAAATCTACAGTAAGTTTTAATTTTTTAGATAAAAAAGGAATTAAAAATTTTAAAGAATAAGTTTTAGAAGGTTTTCCATTAGGTCTTCCAAAATGAGAAATGAGAACTATTCTTCCTTTTTCAGAAAGAATTTTTTGAATAGTAGGAAGACTAAATTGAATACGTGTATCATCTGTTATTTGATAATATTTATCTACAGGAACATTAAAATCTACTCTTATTAATACTATTTGATTTTCGAAATCAAAATCATTAATAGTTTTTATATCCTCTATCATATATTTTATAAATGGTAAAAAAGTTCTGTTTACAAAGTTAATATTTCAATTTAAAATTTTTAAATGTATATTTATTTGCATGTTTTTTTGCAGAAAATTTTATGAAAATAGCAATAGGATCTGATCATACAGGAGTGTATTATAAATCCTTAATAAACGATCTTTTAACAAAAATAGGATACGAAATTAAAGATTTCGGATTTTCAAAATATGGAGAAAAAGTTGATTATCCTGATTTTATTCATCCTACAGCTGAATTTGTAGAAAATGGGAAGGCCGATTTTGGAATTATTATATGTGGAAGTGGAAATGGAGCAGCGATGACCGCCAATAAATATAAAAAAATTCGTGCTGCTTTGGTATGGAGAAAAGAAGTCGCTGTTTTAGCAAAAAAACATAATAATGCTAATATTATTAGTTTACCAGCACGTTTTTTAGATAAAAATGAAGTTTTGGAAATTATAAAAACATTTCTGAAAACTGATTTTGAAGGAGGAAGGCATAAAATCAGAATAAATAAAATACCATATCCTCAGTAGCTCAGTTGGTTAGAGCACCTGACTGTTAATCAGGGTGTCGCTGGTTCGAATCCAGCCTGAGGAGTTTTTCTTTTCGGGGTGTAGCTCAGATTGGTTAGAGTACACGTCTGGGGGGCGTGCGGTCGCTGGTTCAAGTCCAGTCACCCCGATTTTCATTGATAAAATTAGAGACTAATTGAATTGCTTTTTTTTTTGTTTGAAATAAATCTATGTTAAATAGAACAATGTCAAATAATTTTGCATAACTATTTTCTTTTTTTGCTTTATTTAAACGTGTATTTATTTGATTTTCTGATTGTTCAGAATTTCTCATTAAAAGTCTTTCTTTTAGGATTTTTATTGAATTAACCATAATAAATATAGATAAAGAATTATTTGGATATTGTTTTTTTAAACTTAATCCTCCTTTGATATCCACATCGAATAGAACATGTTTATTAGATTTCCAAATTTTTAAAATTTCGTCCTTTAAGGTTCCATAAAACAATTTAGGATAAACTTCTTCCCATTCTGCAAATTGACATTTTTTTATTTTAGAAATAAAAGTATTCATGGATATAAAATAATAATCTTTTCCATGTTTTTCATTATTTCGAATTGATCGTGTGGTACATGATACAGAAAATTTCAAATCTTGAAATTTTGAAAGTAAATAATGTGAAATAGTAGTTTTTCCAGATCCAGAAGGACCTGACAAAATGATCATTTTACCTTTTTTCATTATCTAATTAATTTACTAACTTTGTTTTTATAAAATGGAAAATTAAATTTTTATAGAAATTCAGTATGAGAATAAAACTAGGAATAGTAGGTGTCACAGGGTTAGTTGGACGTGTAATGGTAAATGTTTTAGAAAAAAGAAATTTTCCAGTGAAAGAATTATATCTTTCTGCTTCTGAAAAATCTGTAGGAAGAGAATTTTCTTTCAAGAAAAGAACGTATAAGGTTATTAGTTTACATGATTTATTGTTAGAAAAACCGAATATTGTTTTATTTTCAGCCGGTTCAAATATATCAAAAGAATGGGCTCCAAAATTTGCAAAAGTAGGATCAACTGTCATAGATAATTCTTCTGCGTGGAGAATGGATCCTGAAAAAAAATTAATTGTTCCTGAAATCAATGCTTCTTTTTTAGAAAAAAAAGATAATATTATTGCCAATCCTAACTGTTCTACAATACAATTGGTAATGGTTTTATTTCCATTGCACATAGAATACAAAATTCATAGAGTAGTAGTTTCTACTTACCAGTCAGTAACAGGAACAGGAAAAAAAGCTTTGGATCAATTGAATCAAGAAAAAGAAGGAAATACTATTCATAAAAAAGTATATCCGTATTCTATTTATCAAAATGTATTACCTTATTGTGATACTTTTACAGAAAATGGTTATACAATAGAGGAAATGAAACTCATCAAAGAAACAAAAAAAATAATAAACGATCAAAATATAGCTATTACAGCTACGGCTGCACGTGTTCCTGTTATAGGTGGGCACTCAGAAAGTGTAAATATTACATTTCAAAAAAAACCCAATATAGATCGTATTTATGAAATTTTATCTAAAACAAAAGGAGTAGTTGTTCAAGATAATCCACAAAAGAATATTTATCCTATGCCATTATATGCTTACGGAAAAGATGAAGTATTCGTTGGTAGAATACGAGAAGATTTTTCATTTCAAAATTCTATAAATATTTGGATAGTATCTGATAATCTTCGTAAAGGAGCCGCAACAAATGCCATTCAAATTGCAGAATATTTAATAAATAAAAAATATGTTTAGAAACTTTTTTCAATGATAATAGTGTATTCACCTAATATTTTTTCGATATTCTCATAATATAAAATGATTTTTTCTATATTTCCTCTTAATGTTTCTTGAAAGAATTTGGATATTTCTTTGCATATCACAATATTTCTTTTCAAACCGAAAAAATATTTTATATCGTTCAATGTTCGTAATAGTCTATAAGGGGATTCATATAATACAATAGTTCTATTTTCTTTAGATAGATTTTCTAATTTAATTTTTCTTTTTTTTTTGGGTAAAAAACCAATAAAAGTAAACTCATTAATAGAGAGACCTGAACTAACTAATGCTGGAATTAAAGCAGTGGAACCAGGTAAACATTCTACAGGAATAGAAGATCTTATGCAAGATTTAATCAATAAAAATCCTGGATCAGATATACCTGGTGTCCCAGCATTGGATATTAGTGCCAATTTTTTACCTTTTTTGATTTCTTTTATAAAATAAGGAATTATTTTATGTTCATTATGAATATGATATCTATTTGTTTGAGTTTTTATATTATAAAAGTCCAATAATTTTTTGGAAAATTTATAGTTTTCTACTAAAATAACGTCTACTTCTTTCAAGATTCGTAATCCTCTGAAAGTAAAATCTTCTAGATTTCCTATAGGAGTAGGAACAATATACAACATATTCAAATTTTAAATTTGAAAAAAATATGCGAAAAAAAGATATTACAAAAATAAAAATCCATAACTTTTGTTATGCACTTGTAAAATTTTTCAAAATTATAACATTTGCATCAAATTGATAAAGATTTTGAATTGAGTAATTTATTGCAATAAATTATATAAAACGCTTTTTTTTTAAAATTTCATCATCAAATAAAATAGTTAATAATTTGTATTCGTAATAAGAGTTTATGCATTAAAAGATTAATTAATGCTGATGAAATAAATAATAATGAGAGGTAAACAATACATATTTAGAAGTCGTTTAGCATCTGGAGATATCATATTTAAATATGATTTTAATGGATTTTTAAGAGAAGTTATTTTTCCTGAAAGACTTTCTTTATCACATTATGTATGGATTGGAAAATATTTACCTTATAATGAATCTATAATCAATAAAATGAGAAATTCAAGAGCTGCTTTTTCTATAGAGGAAATTCCTGCAGACTTATCTTTTGATCGTTTTTGGACAGATTATAAATATAAAGTAGGAAAGAAAAAAATGGCCGAAAATATATGGAATAGAATGTCTTTATCTGATAGAGTCAAAGCTTTATCTTATATTCCTAAGTATTTAGACCATGTTAGACGTACAGGACATGATCAAGCTTATCCAACAACTTATTTAAATCAAAGATACTTTGATAGTTAAAATTTCAAGATTAAGTTAGATCAACTTTTCTGTTTTCAATTATAATTTTAATAGCTTGTTCTAATTCTAAATTAGATGAGTTAAAAAATATTTTTTCTTCAATTGGAATAGATTTTTTTTTATGTTTAATAAAAATATTGTATTTATTTATTTTCAATAAAATTTCTTCTTCTTCAAAAAAACCTAAAGATTTAGGCAATTCAAGAATTTTTAAAGCTTCTGAAAGTGAAATCGTATTTATCTTTTGACTGTTTAATAAAGGAGAAAATTTAGGTTTATCTTTATTTTTAAATTCACCCATTTGAACAACTGGTCCATATCTGGCAATTTTAGCAAATACTTTTTTATTTGATTTAGGATCTATTCCTAGAAAACGTTCTTTATGAATAATTTTATCTACATATTCTTTAACATGTTGTATTTTTTTATAAAATTCATCATAAAAATTTTTAAGAATCTCAATCCAAGACTGTTTCCCTTGAGCTATATCATCAAAACTTTTTTCTAAATTTGCTGTAAAATCATAATTTACTATTTCTCCAAAATTTTTTTTCAAAAAATTAGTGGTCAAAACACCTATTTCTGTAGGGACAAATTTATTTTTTTCTATTTCAGTAATTTTTTCATTTTTTTCAGTTATAGAATTTTCTTTCAGAATAAAACTTTTACGTGTTTCTATTTTTTTTATAATTTTTTGTATGTTTACATAATTTCTTTTCTGAATAGTAGATATGATAGGAACATAAGTAGAAGGTCTTCCTATCCCTAGTTTTTCCAATTTCTTTACTAAAGAGGCTTCATTGTATCTGTATAGAGAAGTTGGAATAATTTGTTTTGCTATAATTTCTCTTTTTTGTAGAAAAGAGCCTTCTCTCATTTCTAAAATATTAGATTTTTCTTTTTTATCTTGATTTGTAATTTTCATAAATCCATCAATCAAAACTGTTTTTTTTGTCCAAATAAAAAAATATTCCAAATGAGGAGATTGAATATAAAAATTTTTCTTTTCAATAACAGAATCTGTCATTTGTCCCATTATAGTACGTTCCCATATAAGTTGATAAAGACGTTTTTGAAAAATATCTAGAGATTCCAAATAATTTTCATCAACATGATTGATAATAGTAGGATGGATAGATTCGTGAGCTTCTTGAGAAAATTTTTTTCTTTTGAAAAATTCTTTTATGGATAGATACTTTTCACCATATAAAGAAAGTATATAATTTTTTATTTCCAATAAAATATCTTTTGACAAACTTGTGCTATCCGTACGGATATATGTAATAAATCCTTTTTCGTATAATTTTTGCGCTAAAAACATAGTCTTTGATATAGAATAGTTTAATCTTTTACAAGCTTCTTGTTGCAAAGAAGAAGTTGTAAATGGTGGAGGAGGATTTTTTTTTTCACATTCGATAACAATTTTATTTACTAGAAAAGTACTATTGATACATGATGACATAATGCTTATCATTTCATTTTTATCTTCAATTTTCTTTTCTAATTTTGCATTGAAAACCATTTTTTGTTCGTTTGTAAAAACTCCATATATTTGATAAGTAGGTACGGAAATAAAATTCTGAATCTTTTGTTCTCGTTCGACTACAAGTTTGACGGCCGCAGATTGAACTCTACCTGCAGAAAGACCTTTTTTAACTTTTTCCCATAAAATAGGAGATAGTTGAAATCCTACCAGCCTGTCTAAAATTCGTCTTGCTTGTTGAGCATAAACTAAATTGTAATTAATCGATCTTGGTTTTTTTATAGCATGAAAAATTGCTTTCTTTGTAATTTCATGAAAAACTATTCTTCTATATCTTCTATCGGGAATATTAAATGTTTTATAAATTTGATAAGCAATAGCTTCTCCTTCACGATCTTCATCCGAAGCTAACCAAATGATTTTGTAGTTTTTTATTAATACTTTAAGATTTTGAACTATTTTTTTTTTTTAGATAAAATTACGTAATTAGGTTTGAAATTTTCTTTTATCTGAACTCCTATTTCTTTTTCTGGAAGATCTATGATATGTCCATAACTAGACACTACATGATAATTTTTTCCCAAAAATGTTTGTATAGTATGAGCTTTGGTTGGAGATTCTACAATAACTAAATTTTCTTTCATTTATTTAAGGAATTTTTACTGATTTCTTTCAATAATAAAATTAATCATTATTTTTAATGCTTCTTTAATAGCTCCTTCTGGATAATTTTCCAAAATTTTTAGTGCATCATTACGGAATTTTATCATTTTTTGAGTAGCATATTCTAATCCTCCGTATTTTTTTATGCAATTAATTATTTGATGTTTTTTTTTTTCATCATAATTTTTAATGGAATTTAATATCCATTTTTGATCTTCTTTAGAAGCTTTTCGAATAGTGTAAATAAGTGGAAGTGTTATTTTTTTTTCTCTTAAATCAATTCCTATAGGTTTTCCTGTAAAATTATTACTTTTTTCTTCATAATCAAATAAATCATCTTTTATTTGAAAAGCAATTCCAGCAAAAATTCCAAATTTTCTCATTTTTAATGCTGTTTTTTCATCTGCATTCACTGAACGTGCTCCACATTCACAAGAAGCAGCTATCAAACTTGCAGTCTTATGATAAATAATTTGATTATAAATTTTTTCGGTAATATCTAGTTTTTTAGATTTTTCCATTTGCAATAATTCTCCTTCACTCATATCTTTAACAGTTTTGCAAATTATCTTAAGAAGATCGTAATAATTGTTATCTGTTGCTAACAAAAGACTTTTAGAAAGTAAGTAATCTCCTATTAAAACAGCTGTTTTGTTTTTCCATATGGCATTAATAGAAAAAGAGCCACGACGAAGAGAACTATTATCTATAACATCATCGTGAACAAGAGTGGCTGTATGTATTAACTCTATTAAGCAAGCAGTATGATATGTTTTTTTTTGTATTTTCCCCAACATTTTAGCTATCAGGAAAACAAATATAGGACGAATTAGTTTTCCTTTTCTATGAATGAGATAATGAGTTATTTTATCTATGAGAGTAATATTGCTTTTGATTACATTGACAAATTGTTTTTCAAATTCTTTTATTTCTTTTTTTATAGGAATTTTTACTTTTTCTAGAATTATTTTCATAATTTCATAATGAATCTTATGATTTAATTTATAAAATTAACATAGCATCTCCATAAGAATAAAATCTGTATTTTTCTTGAATTGCTATTTGATATGCTTTCATAATTAAATCAAAACCTGCAAAAGCGGCTGCCATCATGAGTAATGTTGATTTTGGCATGTGAAAATTTGTAATCATAGAATTAGCTATGCTAAAATTATAAGGAGGAAAAATGAATTTATTAGTCCATCCAGAAAAAGGATTTAAATTTTTATTAGAAGATACAGAGCTTTCTATAGCTCGCATAGAAGAGGTCCCTATAGCACAAACTCGTTTTTTTTTTTGTATTGTATGATTTATAACATTACATGTATCTTCGTTTATAAAACATTTCTCAGAATCCATTTTGTGTTTTGATATGTCTTCTACTTCTACAGGTAAAAAACTTCCCAATCCTAAATGTAAAGTTATTTCTACCAAATTTATTCCTTTTATTTCTAATTTTTTTAATAAATGTTTAGAAAAATGTAATCCTGCTGTTGGTGCTGCAACAGATCCTTCTTTTTTTGCATATACAGTTTGATAACGCTCTTCATCATTTTTTTCTGGTTGTCTATTAATATATTTTGGAAGAGGCGTTTTTCCTAATTCTTTTATTTTTTTTATAAGTTCTTTATGAGTTCCGTTAAAATGAAGTTGTAAAATTCTTCCTCTGGAAGTTGTATTATCTATAACTTCTCCTGTTAATCCATACCCAAAATTTAATTTATTTCCTACTCTTACTTTTCTTGCAGGATCAACTAAAACATCCCAAGTTCTATCTTTTGAATCTAATTCTCTAAGTAAGAAAACTTCTATTTTTGCTTCTGTTTTTTCTTTATTTCCAAATAATCTTGCAGGAAAAACTTTGGTATTATTAAGAATAAAAGTGTCTCCTTCGTCAAAATATTGATATAAATCTTTAAATGATTTATGTTCTATTTTTTTGTTTTTTCTATGGATTACCATTAATTTGGATTCATCTCTTTCTTGAGAAGGAAATTTGGCAAGAAGATTCAAAGGGGATTCAAAATCAAAGTCTGAAGTTCTCATACTAACTATAAGGTTATAGGTTATAAAGTTTAGGATTTATTATGCTTTTTTGTATAAAAATAGATTATTTTTTTCCCAAAAATATATATATTTTTTTTTTT
>NZ_CP059190.1:332672-360794 GCF_014251555.1 Blattabacterium cuenoti | reverse complement strand
AAAAAAAAACGTATACTTGCATTTTTGGAATAAGATTTATTGTTCTTTGCATAAAGAAGCTTCTAGACCTGATATTTTAGGATTTTTTAATAAGGTTTTGCATCTTTGATATTAATTTTTTTACAACGGAGAGTTTGATCCTGGCTCAGGATGAACGCTAGCGGCGGGCCTAACACATGCAAGTCGAGGGGCAACATGAAGTCTATTTATTTATAGATTTCGATGGCGACCGGCGTACGGGTGCGTAACACGTACGTAACCTACCTTTTTCTAGAAGATAGCCTGAGGAAACTCGGATTAATATTCTATAATATAATAGAATCGCATGGTTTTATTATTAAAGCAGAAATGCGGAAAAAGATGGGCGTGCGTCCGATTAGTTTGTTGGTGGGGTAAAGGCTTACCAAGACTATGATCGGTAGGGGGCCTGAGAGGGTGATCCCCCACACTGGTACTGAGATACGGACCAGACTCCTACGGGAGGCAGCAGTGAGGAATATTGGTCAATGGAGGAAACTCTGAACCAGCCACGTCGCGTGCAGGAAGAATGCCTTACGGGTTGTAAACTGCTTTTGTTTAGGAATAAAAATTCTTACGTGTAAGAATCATGAATGTACTATACGAATAAGTGTCGGCAAACTCCGTGCCAGCAGCCGCGGTAATACGGAGGACACAAGCGTTATCCGGATTTATTGGGTTTAAAGGGTGCGTAGGCGGTTTATTAAGTCAGTAGTGAAATATTGCAGCTTAACTGTTAAAATTGCTATTGATACTGGTAGACTTGAGTGAGATTGGAGTAGCTGGAATGTGTGGTGTAGCGGTGAAATGCATAGATATCACACAGAACACCGATCGCGAAAGCAGGTTACTAAATCTATACTGACGCTGAGGCACGAAAGCGTGGGGAGCAAACAGGATTAGATACCCTGGTAGTCCACGCCGTAAACGATGATCACTAGTTGTTGGATTTTTTTCAGTGACTAAGCGAAAGTGATAAGTGATCCACCTGGGGAGTACGGTCGCAAGGCTGAAACTCAAAGGAATTGACGGGGGCCCGCACAAGCGGTGGAGCATGTGGTTTAATTCGATGATACGCGAGGAACCTTACCAAGGTTTAAATGTACTACGAATAAGCTAGAAATAGTTTAGTCTTTGGACGGAGTACAAGATGCTGCATGGTTGTCGTCAGCTCGTGCCGTGAGGTGTTGGGTTAAGTCCCTCAACGAGCGCAACCCTTATTGTTAGTTGCCAGCGAGTAATGTCGGGGACTCTAGCAAGACTGCCGACGTAAGTCGAGAGGAAGGTGGGGATGACGTCAAATCATCACGGCTCTTATACCTTGGGCTACACACGTGCTACAATGGTCGGTACAAAGGGTTGCTACTGGGCAATCAGAAGCTAATCTCTAAAAGCCGATCCCAGTTCGGATTGGAGTCTGCAACTCGACTCTATGAAGTTGGAATCGCTAGTAATCGCATATCAGCCATGATGCGGTGAATACGTTCCCGGGCCTTGTACACACCGCCCGTCAAGCCATGGAAGTCGGGGGTACCTGAAATTGGTGACCGTAAAAGGAGCTGCTTAAGGTAAAATCGATAACTGGGGCTAAGTCGTAACAAGGTAGCCGTACCGGAAGGTGCGGCTGGAACATCTCTTTTTTTAGAGTATTTTTCTTATTGAAAATGATTTTTTTATTAGGCTAGAAGCTTTTTTTTACTGAAAAAAAAGAGTGGAGATTGATTAATCATATCAGTCTCGTAGCTCAGACGGTTAGAGCGCTACACTGATAATGTAGAGGTCCGCGGTTCAATTCCGCGCGAGACTATTTAAAAGTGAAGGGTGAGGGGGGATTAGCTCAGCTGGCTAGAGCGCCTGCTTTGCACGCAGGAGGTCATCGGTTCGACTCCGATATTCTCCATTTTGTAAAGTTCTTTGACATACATAATATACAATAATAATGAGTAAGAATCGAAAAAGCTAATGAAGAGCGTATGGTGGATGCCTTGGCTCTGAGAGGCGAAGAAGGACGTGATAAGCTGCGATAAGCTGCGGGGATTGGCACATACAAATTGATCCGCAGATTTCCGAATGGGGAAACCTATCATATTGATGATATGATGTTACTCCGAATAGAGTAAAGCAAACCTAGAGAACTGAAACATCTAAGTATCTAGAGGAAAAGAAAACAATAGTGATTCCGTAAGTAGTGGCGAGCGAAAGCGGAAAAGCCCAAACCATTGTAGTTTAGACTACAGTGGGGTTGTAGGTCTATAATAAGGACTATTTTTTTATAGTAGAAAAGATTTGGAAAAATCTATCATAGAAGGTGATAATCCTGTATACGAAATGAAAAAATTACCTAATAGTAACCTGATTAGGACGGGACACGGGAAATCTTGTCTGAATCTACCGGGACCATCCGGTAAGGCTAAATACTACTCAGAGACCGATAGTGAACTAGTACCGTGAGGGAAAGGTGAAAAGTACTTCGAATAGAAGGGTGAAATAGATCCTGAAACCATACGCTTACAAACTGTCGGAGCTTCTTTGTGAAGTGACGGCGTGCCTTTTGCATAATGAACCTACGAGTTAATTTTTCCGGCAAGGTTAAGTAGTTTAGCTATGGAGCCGCAGTGAAAACGAGTCTGAATAGGGCGCATAGTCGGAAGAATTAGACGCGAAACCGAGTGATCTACCCATGAGCAGGTTGAAGCTGTGGTAACACATAGTGGAGGACCGAACCGGTTGACGTTGAAAAGTCTTCGGATGACTTGTGGGTAGGGGTGAAAGGCTAATCAAACTCGGAGATAGCTCGTACTCCCCGAAATGCATTTAGGTGCAGCATCGTGTAAAATAATACAGAGGTAGAGCTACTGATTGGATGAAGGGGTTTCATCACCTACTAATTCCTGACAAACTCCGAATGCTGTTATTATGTTTCACGGTAGTGAGGGCATGGGTGCTAAGGTCCATGTCCAAGAGGGGAACAACCCAGACCATCAGTTAAGGCCCCTAAGTATATATTAAGTTGAACTAACGTGGTTCAGTTACTCAGACAGCTAGGATGTTAGCTTGGAAGCAGCTATTCATTTAAAGAGTGCGTAACAGCTCACTAGTCGAGTGATTGAGCGTGGATAATAATCGGGCATAAATATATCGCCGATACTATGGGATTGATTTACAAAATCAATCGGTAGGGGAGCATTGTAATGGCGTTGAAGCTATGTTGTAAGATGTAGTGGAGCTATTACAAAAGAAAATGTAGGTATAAGTAACGATAATGCGGGCGAGAAACCCGCACACCGAAAAACTAAGGGTTCCTCAGCTATGTTAATCAGCTGAGGGTTAGTCGGATCCTAAGATGAAATCGATAGGTGTAATTGATGGAAAACCGGTTAATATTCCGGTACTTGCTTTTATTGCGATAGGGGGGACGGAGCGATGAAACTGTCGCGTACGGACGGAAGTGTACGTTAAAATAGTTAGGTATAAAATATATTGGAAAATCCGTATGTTTTGCCGATCTATGATAGTACCACAAACTTTCGAGCGAGTGGATAGTGCAGGTAAGAGCTTCCAAGAAAAGCCTCTAAGCTTCAGATAAAAGCAACCCGTACCAAAACCGACACAGGTAGTTGAGGAGAGAATCCTAAGGTGCTCGAGTGATTCACGGCTAAGGAACTAGGCAAAATGAACCTGTAACTTCGGGAGAAAGGTAGCCTTTCTTTAGGAAGGCCGCAGAGAATAGATCCAGGCGACTGTTTATCAAAAACATAGGACTCTGCTAAATTGAAAAATGATGTATAGGGTCTGACACCTGCCCAGTACTGGAAGGTTAAAGAAAAAGGTCAGCTTCGGCAAAGCTTTTAACTGAAGCCCCAGTAAACGGCGGCCGTAACTATAACGGTCCTAAGGTAGCGAAATTCCTTGTCGGGTAAGTTCCGACCTGCACGAATGGTGTAACGATCTGGAAACTGTCTCAGCCGTGAGCTCGGTGAAATTGTAATATCGGTGAAGATGCCGATTACTCGCAATGGGACGAAAAGACCCCGTGAACCTTTACTATAGCTTCGTATTGATTTCGATTAAAAAATGTGTAGGATAGGTGGGAAACTATGAAGCATTGTCGTCAGGTAATGTGGAGTTATCCTTGAAATACCACCCTTTTTTTAGTTGAAATCTAACTCAATTAGAAAACATTGAGAACATTGCGTGGTGGGTAGTTTGACTGGGGTGGTCGCCTCCAAAAAGGTAACGGAGGCTCCCAAAGGTACCCTCAACACGTTTGGTAATCGTGTGTAGAGTGTAATGGCATAAGGGTGCTTGACTGTGAGACTTACAAGTCGATCAGGTACGAAAGTAGGGCATAGTGATCCGGTGGTTCCGTATGGAAGGGCCATCGCTCAAAGGATAAAAGGTACTCCGGGGATAACAGGCTAGTCTCCCCCAAGAGCTCACATCGACGGGGAGGTTCGGCACCTCGATGTCGGCTCGTCACATCCTGGGGCTGAAGAAGGTCCCAAGGGTTGGGCTGTTCGCCCATTAAAGTGGCACGCGAGCTGGGTTCAGAACGTCGTGAGACAGTTCGGTCTCTATCTATTGCGAGCGTTAGAAGCTTGAGTGGAGCTGATTCTAGTACGAGAGGACCGAATTGGACGAACCTCTGGTGTATCAGTTGTGTCGCCAGATGCATTGCTGAGTAGCTATGTTCGGAAGAGATAAGCACTGAAAGCATATAAGTGCGAAACTCACCACAAGATTAGGCTTCTTTCAAGGGTCGTTGTAGATGACAACGTTGATAGGCTATAAGTGTAAAGACAGTAATGTCATAGCTGAGTAGTACTAATTACCCGTAAGCTTTTTTTAATCTTTTCTCATGTATATATGTATATTATGTTATGTCATTTTAAAATTTTATTGGGTGGTTATAGCAATGTGGCCCCACCTCTTTCCATTCCGAACAGAGAAGTGAAACACATTAGCGCTGATGGTACTGGTTCTTCCGGGAGAGTAAGTCGCTGCCCTTTTTTTTTGATTGTTTAACTTTCTGAATATAAGTCTAAGTCTCTGTTTTTTGTATCTGCACGAAGAATACTTTCACTTCTGTAATAATAAAGACTTTTCAAACCTATTTTCCAAGCTTCAAGATGTACCTTATTTATGTATTTGGCTGGAGTATTTTGATGAAAGGAAAGATTAATACTCTGTCCTTGATCAATATATTTTTGTCGTATACTGGCTTGTTTTATTAATTCCAGTTGATTAATTTCTTTGAAACATCTAAAAACATTTTTTTGTTCTTCGCTGAGAGCTGTTAAGCCAAGACAAGATCCTTTTTCATTGGCTATTTGTTCCCAAACCTCTGGAAGATTATATCCAATTTCTATAAGTATTCTTTCCAAATAAGGATTTCTTCTAATATGCATTCCTTTTGCATCATCATCCACATATATATTTGCAGCTAGAGGTTCTACACCTTGAGAAAGACCTCCTGCTAGTTTAGCAGAACTTCTATTAGGAGCCATAGCCATTAAAGTTAAATTTCTTCTTCCTGTTCCTACATTCCATTCGGATTCTCCGTATTCTTTAGCTAAATATTTAGTTGCTTTTTGAGATTCCAATTGTATTTTTCTAAATATATTATGTGTCAATATTTCAGATTTAACAGATATAAAAGGAATCATATTAGATTGTAAATAGGAATGCCAACCTAAAGCTCCTAAGCCTAAAGCTCTACTTTTTTCTGCAAAACGAACAGCATCCTCTATTCCTCTTATGTTTTTGCCTTTATCAATAAATTCCTGCAAAACAGCATCAAGAAATAAAATAGCATAAAAAACAGTGTTTGTATTTTTCCATTCTACATATTTATATAAATTTAGAGAAGAAAGACAACATACAAGAGTATGATTTTTGTCTGTTGGTAACATAATCTCTGAACAGAGATTACTATGATGTATTTTTAATCCGTGTTTTTTCCAATTTTCTGGAAGGTTTTGATTAGCATTATCTTTGAAAAAAAGATATGGCTCTCCAGTTTTTACACGTTCTTTAAGAGTATTTATCCACAAAGCTCGTTCTTTACCGTTTTCTTTCAAAACTTTTTCCATAAAAGAATTAGAAATTATCACTCCTTGATGAACATTGTGACATTGACGATTAATATCTCCTTTAGGTTCTCTTATTTTTATAAATTCTGGATACTCTTTATGTTCTATATTCAAATAGATAGCTACAGCGCCTCTTCGTGTTCTACCTTGTTTACTAGCTACGATTGCACTATCATATGATTTAATAAAAGGAATAATTCCATCAGAAGTTCCTAATGTTCCATTTTTTATAGGACTACCTACAGGTCTAACCAAACTAAAATCATATGATGTTCCTCCTCCATGTTTACTCAGTATAGCCATCTCTAAATTTTTTCTATATATTTCATACATGCTATCTCCAATCCTTCCTGAAAAACAACTGATTGGTAAACCTTTTTCTGTTCCTAGATTAACCATAACTGGAGTAGAAGGAATAAGCCATCCTTTCCAAAAAATATTAAAAAACTCTTTTTCTATTTTTGGTTTTTTAAGAATTTTTGCCGCATTTTTTGCTAATCTTTTGTATGCTTCAAAAGGAGTTTCTCCATCTAATAAGTATCCACCTTTAATTGTAGTCAAATATAATTCATTATTAGCCCAAACAGGAAAATCTTTGCCAACTTTCCATCCTTCTTTTTCTGCAATAGGGTGTGTTTCCATTTTTTTTTTAGAACTATTTCTATTTATTTTTTTTCTTTTTCTATTTGCTCTTTTAGTTTAGCTAATCCTTCTATATCACCAAGAGTGGATCTTTCAAATTTTCTATTTCTTACACGTTGTTCTTTCCTTTTATCTTTATCACGATAAATAGATGTATGAGAGACCACAATTTTTTTAATTTCTTTATTAAATTCTATGACCTTAAAATTAGTTTTTTCTCCTTTTTTAAGGAGACTACCATCTTTTTTTTCTAAAAAACGTAATGGTGAAAAAGCTTCAACTTCTTGATCTTCTACAAATTTTACAGAAGCTCCTTTCTCAAATAAATTTGAGATTATTCCATTATGAATGCTTCCTACATAATAATTTTTCTCATACTTATCCCATGGATTTTCAGATAATTGTTTATGTCCTAAATTTAGTCTTCTAGTCTGAGAATCTAAAGCAAGCACAATCACTTCTAATTTATCGTTTATGTTACAAAATTCAGAAGGATGTTTGATTTTTTTTATCCATGAAAGATCATTAGTGTATACAATTCCAGATATTCCTTTCTCTAATTCAAAAAAAACCCCAAAATTTGTAAATTTTTTGACAATTCCAATATGTTTTGATCCGATAGGATATCTATCTTGCATGTTGATCCAGGGATCTTGAGTAAGTTGTTTTACACTCAAAGACATTTTTCTTTCCTGACGATCTATCGTCAAAATGACTGCTTCTAATTCATCTCCTATTTGTACAAAATCTTGGGTAGAAGACAAATCAGTAGACCAAGACATCTCGCTAATGTGTAATAAGGCTTCTACTCCTGGTATTATTTCTATAAACGCTCCATAATCGGCTAAAACAGTCACTTTTCCTTTTACTTTACTTCCTACCTTTAGATCTTTGTCTAAAGAGTTCCAAGGATGAGGCTGCAATTGTTTCAATCCTAATTGTACACGATTTTTGTCCTTATCTACTCCTAAAACTACAAATTTTAATTCTTGTTCTAATTGAACGACTTCTGTGGGATGGTTGATGTGTGGCCAACTCATATCGGTAATATGAAGTAATGCATCTACTCCTCCCAAATCCACAAAAGCACCATAAGGGAGAATGTTTTTTATTTTTCCTTCTAATACTTGACCTTTATCTAACTTTGAGATCATTTCTTTCCTCTGTTCTTCAATATCTCTTTCTATTAATACTTTATGAGAAACCACAACATTTTTTGTTTTTTGATTAATCTTAACGACTTTAACTTCCATAGTTTTTCCTACGTAAGTATCATAATCTCGAACAGGTTTCACATTTATGTGTGATCCAGGCAAAAAACATTCGATATCAAATATTTCAACAATTAAGCCTCCTTTTGTTCTAGCCGCAACATAACCTAATATGACCTCTGATTTTTCGTGCGCTTCATTTATGCGTTGCCAATTTCTCAACATTTTTGCCTTTTGATACGAAAGAATACATTGTCCTTTATAATCCATTTTCACAACCATAACTTCTATCTTGCTTCCAGCTTGAATATTCGAATTTTCTCTAAATTCGCTTATAGGAATGGTCCCTTCTGCTTTAAATCCAATATCGACAATAACAGTTTTATCCGTTATGTGTGTTACTACACCTTGATATATTTCTAGTTCTTGAATGTTGGGTAAAGTTTTTGTGTATAATTCTTCAAATTTTTTTCTTTCTTCCTCATTATTTAAATGAGTTTCGTATTTCGTCCAATCGAAACTTGTTTTTATTTTTCCCTGATTATTCAATTTTTCATTATCAGATAAAGGGGATGAATTTTTTTTTATTTCTTCGGTTTGATTAGACATAATTTTTATTATTTTTTTCACTATTTTCTCTGTCAATATGAACAAAAAACATGGATAGAGAAACTAGAATCGAATATTCTCGTTTGTTTATTTAAACTTTACAAAAAAACAGATAATACAAAACTAATAATTTTTCAGTAACTTTTTCTACTAATTCAAATAAAATGTACCTCATTGTTGATACCGAAACAACAGGATTGCCTATATCCTACAATTTACCAATTACTCATACAGATAATTGGCCAAGAATTGTCCAATTATCATGGCAAAGTCATGATATTCTGGGCGATTTAATAGAATTTAAAAATTTTATTATAAAACCGGATCATTATGATATTCCTTTTAATGCTTTTAAAATTCATGGCATTACTAATGAAAAAGCCGAAAAATATGGAGTCGATTTGACTTTCGTTCTCCGTGAATTTAGAAAATCTCTTGAAAAGTCTCAATGCTTAATTGGACATAATTTAGAATTTGATAGAAAAGTTATAGAATGTGAATTCTTTAGAAAAGAAATCTCTGTTTCTTTTCTAAAGAAAAAAATATTAGATACCAAAGTAGTTTCTGTTTCTTATTGTAAGTTGCCAGGAAATAGGAAAAAATTCAAATGGCCTACGTTATCTGAATTATATCAAAAACTTTTTGAAGAAAAGATTACAAATCTGCATAATGCTGCAAATGACGTCAAAGCTACAGCTCGTTGTTTTCTAGAGCTACTACGTATTGGAATCATATCACATCAAGATATAGGAATCGAGGAGAATACAATCTTGAAATTCAAGAATAAATATTCATCTAAAATTTCTTCCTCTATAGTATCTTTTGATCCTTCTTTGTCTTTTTCTGCTGCAGATGTAGAAAAAAAAGAAAAAATAAACTTTCATAATAAGAATGAGAGTAAGAATGAGAGATTGAAAGAAGAATTGAAAAAAAAAAAATATTCTCACATTCACAATCACACCTATTTTTCGATCCTTTATTCTACTATAGATATACAATCTTTGGTTGATAGGGCTATACGTTTAAATATGCAAGCTGTAGGAATAACAGATTATGGAAATTTAATGGGTTCTTTTTATTTTTTAAATGCTATTCATTCTACAAATAAAAAATATTATCCCCAAAAATCTATTAAAGGAATCATTGGTTGTGAAGTTTTTCTTTCAGAAAATTACTTACAAAAAAAATTTACAAAAGATGAACCGGATAAACGATACCAACAAGTATTTTTATCTAAAAATAAAAAAGGTTATCACAATTTAGCAAAACTTTGTTCACTTGGTTTTACAGAAGGTTTTTATGCTGGAGTTCCTAGAGTTGGAAAAAAATTAATTGAAAAGTATAAGGAAAATTTAATTGCTCTTACTGGAGATCTCAATGCAGAAATTCCATATACTATCCTTAATTATGGGGAAAGGAAAGCGGAAAAAATTTTTTTATGGTGGAAGGAACTTTTTGGAGATGATTTCTATATAGAGTTATTACGTCATGGATTAGAAGAAGAAAATCATGTCAATAATATATTACTCAAATTTTCTAAAAAATATCATGTTAAATACATTGTCCAAAACAATACTTTTTATTTAGATCAAAAAGAGGCAAATGCTCACGATATTTTGCTTTGTGTAAAAAATGGAGAAAAACAATCAACACCCATAGGAAAAGGAAAAGGTTATAGATTTGGTTTTCCCAATCATGAATTTTATTTTAAAAGTTCAGAAGAAATGAAAAAAATATTTTCTGATCTTCCAGAATCTTTTGATTTTTTAGAGGAATTGGTTAACAAAATTGAATCTTATCATCTTTCACACAAAATCTTGCTTCCAAAATTTCAAATACCAAGATCTTTTGAAGATCCTATAGATAAAATAGACGGAGGAAATAGAGGAGAAAATCATTTTTTAAAAACGATCACTTATGAAGGAGCTAAAAAACGTTATAAAAATATCACCAAAGAAATCCAAGAGAGAATTCTTTTTGAATTAAAAACAATAGAAAAAATTGGGTATCCTGGTTATTTTCTTATTGTTCACAATTTCATTCATCAAGCTAGAAAGATGAATATTTTAGTTGGACCTGGTAGAGGATCAGTAGCAGGATCCGTTGTTGCTTATTGTATAGGAATCACCAATATAGATCCAATAAAATATCATCTCCTTTTTGAACGTTTTTTAAATCCGGATAGAATTTCTTTACCAGATATTGATATTGATTTTGACGATAGAGGACGTGAAAAAATTATTGAATGGGTAGTTCAAAAATATGGAAAACATCAAGTAGCACAAATTATAACATATGCTACAATGGCGGCTAAATCATCTATTAGGGATACTGGTCGTGTATTAGACTTATCTTTAAAAGAGACAGATCGTCTCGCGAAAATGATTCCGAATATGCTGTCATTGAAAACTATTTTATCAAAAAATTATTCCATAGAAAAAATCAGTAAAGAAGAAACAAATAACATACAAAAGCTTAGAAAGATAGCGAACAATAAAGATTCCTTGGAAGGAAAAGTTTTACAGCAAGCAAAAATTTTAGAGGGGACGATAAGAAGCACAGGAATACACGCTTGTGGCATTATAATAAGTCCATACGATATTCAAGAATACATTCCGGTTTCAGTATCAAAAGAATCTGATTTATTGCTCACGCAATTTGATAATAATGTTGTAGAACATGCTGGATTATTAAAAATGGATTTTTTAGGATTAAAAACTCTGACTATCATTAAAGATGCTGTGATTCTTATAAAAAAAAGACGCAAAAATATTAATACAGAATTTTTATTTCCTTTAAAAGATGAAAAAACTTATTGTCTTTTTCAAAAAGGAGAAACGATAGCCGTTTTTCAATATGAATCTCCAGGTATGCAAAAATACTTACGTCAACTCAAACCTGATAAATTTGATGATTTAATAGCAATGACTGCACTGTATAGGCCTGGTCCTTTACAATATATTCCTAATTTTATATCTAGAAAACATGGAAAAGAAGCTATTACCTATGATTTGCCAGAAATGGAGGAATTTTTAAAAGAAACTTATGGAATAACAATATACCAAGAACAGGTAATGTTAATAGCTCAAAAAATAGCTGATTTCAGTAAAGGAGATGCAGATTTTCTTAGAATAGCTATGGGGAAAAAACAAAAAGAAGTTCTAAATAAAATGAGAAATCAGTTTATTGAGAATGCTATAAGAAAAGGGTATTCTAAAAATATCTTAGAAAAAATATGGAAAGATTGGGAATATTTTTCTTGTTATGCTTTTAATAAATCTCATGCTACATGTTATGCCTATATCGCTTTTCAAACTGCTTATTTGAAGGCTAATTTTCCATATGAATATATGGCTTCTGTATTAAGCAATAATATGCATAACATTAAACAGCTTACTTTTTTCATAGAAGAATGCAAAAAAATGAATATATCTGTGATTAATCCAGATATCAATAAAAGTGATTCTTTTTTTAAAGTAACTGATCAGAATAACATTCGATTTGGTCTTGCAGGAATAAAAGGAGTTGGAGAAAATGCAGTGAAAATCATACTTAATGAAAGAGAAAAAGGACCATTCACTTCTATTTTTGATCTGGTCAAAAGAATTGATTTACGTATAGTGAATAAAAAAACTTTAGAAAGTTTGATTCTATCTGGGTCTTTAGACTGTTTTAATATACATAGAGAACAATACTTTCATCTCGGATATGATGATAAATTAAATACTTTGGAAAAAATTATTCGGTTTGGATCAAAATTACAAAAAGCAAAAAATAAAAATATTGAAATTAAAGTGGATAGACCTGTTATGATGGAATGTGATTTATGGAGTAACATATATAAATTATCCAAAGAAAAAGAAGTGTTAGGTGTTTATGCTTCTGCACATCCTTTAGATGATTATTATTATGAAATGAAATATTTTACGAATCTATCTTTAGACCAACTAAATAAAAAAGAAGCTATGCTTGTAGGAAAAAAAATTCATACATGTGGAATTTTATCCCAAATAGAAAAAAAGACATATAAAAACGGGATTAAATATGCTCTATTTTTATTAGAAGATTATAACTCTTCTAAAGAGTTCAGAATTTACGGACAGCAATATTTGAAATATGAGTCTATTTTATTGAATAATAGTTTATTGTATTTATATCTTTCCATTGAAAAATCAAAATATAAAGAATCTAAAATAAATATTTTGCATATAGAAAATTTGCAAAACGTTCTCAATAAATTAGTACGTCAACTAATAGTAAAAATTAATATTAATGATTTAAATAACACAATTATTAGTAGTATAGAAAAGTTATTTTATCAAAAAAAAGGAAATAAAAAACTAAATATTGTTATTTATGATAAGGAAAATAGAATTTTTTTAAAATTCGAATCTATGAAATATGGGATTAATATTAATTCAAGTTTTTTAAAGAAATTAGAAAAAATAAACGGATTAGATTTTTGTTTAAATTAAAACTTAGTCAAGAAAAGTAAAGTATAAAGACTGAAATTAATTAAAAAGACTTTATTAAATTTGTATTTAGGTACAGTAAAAGTAAAATATATGAAGCATAATTCATACTCCTACCAATCGGTACGTACAACTCATTTATTTTTTTTAGTGGTTTCTTACAAAAATGAAAATCAAAGTTAGAGTATCTCATGAAGAGGATACAAAATATGCTTCCTTAATTTGTCAAAAAATTGAGGAAGCAGCAAAGAACAGGGGGACTGGAATTGCAAAAAAAGATCCAGAATATATAAAATCGAAAATGATTCATGGAAATGCAGTAATTGCTTTCTTTGATGATAAATTAGCGGGTTTTAGCTATCTTGAAATTTTTCAAAACAAAGAATTTGTCGTTAATTCTGGTTTGATTGTTTTCCCTGAATTTAGAAAACAAGGATTGGCAAAAATTATTAAAATTGAAATATTTAAACTTTCCAGAAAAAAATTTCCCAATTCAAAAATTTTTAGCATCACAACAAGCAATCCAGTTATTAAAATCAATACTGAATTGGGTTTTAAGCCTGTTTCTTTTAGTGAACTGCCCCAATCAGAAAAATTTTGGAAAGGATGCCAAAGCTGCGCAAACTTTGATATATTAACCAGAAATCAAAGAAAAATGTGTTTATGTACAGGGCTTCTATATAATCCCAATATTAAAAAAAATAATAGAAATAATTATTTATCTACAGGAGATAAGATTGTTTTAGCTTATAGTGGAGGTTTGGATACTTCTTATTGTTTAAAATATCTTATCCTAGAAAAATACGAAGTTCATACAGTTATTATTAATACAGGAGGATTCAAAAAAGATGAGTTAGAAAAAATTGAAGAAAGAGCTATAAGCATTGGATCTCAGTCTCACAAAACAATTGATTCCATAGAAGAATACTATCAAAATTGTATAAAATATCTTATATTCGGAAATATTCTTAAGAATAAGACTTATCCGCTTTCAGTAAGTTCCGAAAGAATTTTTCAGGCTATTAAAATAGCACAGTATGCAACTTCTATTCAAGCGAAAGCAATAGCTCATGGGAGTACAGGAGCTGGTAACGATCAAATCAGATTTGATATAGCATTTCAAATTATTTGTCCAGAAAAAATAACTTTATCTCCTATAAGAGATATGAAAGTATCTAGAGAAGAAGAGATTGAATATTTGAAAAATAAAGGAATATCTATTTGTTGGGATCAAGCAAAATATTCGATCAATAAAGGAATTTGGGGAACGAGTATAGGAGGAAAGGAAACTCTGAGTTCTTCTCACGATTTTCCGGAAGAGTCCTATCCAACCAAATTGAGTAGAAAAAAAAGTGAGAACTTAGAACTAGAATTTGAAAAAGGAGAACTAGTAGGTGTTAATCAGGAAAAAGGGGAAGCTATAAAAAATATAATCAAGATTGAAAAAATAGCCTCAAAATTTGCTATAGGAAGAGGGATTCACATAGGAGATACGATTTTGGGGATTAAGGGAAGAGTTGCATTTGAAGCATCAGCTGCTATTATTATTATCAAGGCTCATCATCTATTGGAAAAACATATTCTTACGAAATGGCAGCTTTATTGGAAAGAACAACTGTCTAATTGGTATGGAATGTTACTTCATGAAGCTCAATATTTAGATCCTGTCATGCGTGATATAGAAAAATTTTTAAAAAGTACACAAAAAAGATTGACCGGCACTGTAAATATAATTCTCTATCCTTATAGATTTCATTTAGTAGGGATCAAATCTAAATTCGATTTGATGGCATCTTCTAACATTAACATGGCTCAATATGGAGAAATGAATTATGCTTGGAGTGCAGAAGATGTGAGGGGGTTTACAAAGATTTTGAGTAATCAAATGAAAATGTATCATAATTTAAATAAAAAAGAAAAATGATTGAAATAGGCATAATTGGAGGAGCTGGATATACTGCTGGAGAATTAATTAGATTGATGATTCATCATCCAAAAATTAAAATAAAAAGTATAGTTAGTAGAAGTCATCTAGGAAAATTGATTCATTTGGTTCACCAAGATCTATTAGGAGAAGGAGAAATAGAGAATATGAAATTTTCTCGTGATTTGAACAAAGAAATAGATGTAGTATTTCTTTGTTCAGGACATGGAAAATCTAGAAAAGAATTGAATCACATATCAGAAAGAACAAAAATCATTGATTTAAGTCAAGATTTTAGAATCATTACTCAATCCACTTTTAAAAATAGAAATTTTGTCTATGGATTGCCAGAATTACAAAAAGAAACAATAAAAAAATCAAATAATATAGCCAATCCTGGATGTTTTGCTACAGCTATTCTTTTAGCTATTTTGCCATTATCTAAAAATCAATTATTAAAAAATAATATTCATATTAGTGCTATAACTGGTTCTACAGGATCTGGAATAAAACAGAGTGACACGAACCATTTTAGTTGGAGAAACAATAATATTTCTGCTTACAAAATTTTTCAACATTCACATTTACAGGAGATTGAACAAACAATTTATCAATTACAAAATAATTTTTGTTCTAAAGTTTATTTTGTTCCTTATAGAGGAAATTTCTCAAGAGGAATTATAACCACTTTATATACTTATTCTACTCTTTCTTTAGAAAAGAATAGGGAAATATATAAAGAATATTATAAAAATCATCCATTTGTAAATATTTCTGATATTAATATAGATCTTAAACAAGTAATCAATACTAATAAATGTATTTTATATCTTGTTAAAGAAAAGGATCAATTGGTTGTTATCAGTATTATAGACAATCTTATAAAAGGAGCTTCTGGTCAAGCCATACAAAATATGAATCTTATATTTAATTTGGATGAAACTTGTGGTTTAAAATTAAAATCCGTTCGTTTCTAATCGTTCCTAATCAAAAAGAATATGAAATTATTTGACGTTTATCCTATTTTAGATATAGAATTAAACAAAAGCAAAGGATCTTATTTGTTTGATGTAAAAGGAAATATGTATTTAGATTTTTATGGAGGACATGCTGTTATTTCTATTGGTCATTCGCATCCATATTATGTGAAAGCCTTGACTGAACAGATTCATAAAATATCCTATTATTCTAATAGTGTTTATGTTTCTCAAAGAAATAGATTGGCTAATCTTCTTGGAAAGATTTCAGGATATGAAGATTATTCCTTATTCCTATGTAATTCTGGGACAGAATCTAATGAAAATGCATTGAAAATAGCTTCTTTTCATACAGGGAATAAAAAGGTTATTGCTTTTAAGGGTTCTTTTCATGGAAGAACAAGTGGAAGTGTATCTGTAACGGATAACTACAAATTAGTATCCCCTTTTAACGCTCAACATGAAACTATATTTATAGACTATCAGAATATAGATTCTTTAGAAGAAAAATTAAAGAACAAAGATATTTGTGCTTTAATTACTGAAGGAATACAAGGAATCTCTGGAATTATAGATCCAGGTTTAGACTTTTTTTGTAAAGTTAGAGATCTTTGCAAAAGATATGATACAGTGTTGATTATTGACGAAGTGCAAAGTGGGTATGGAAGAACAGGATCTTTTTTTTCTCACCAATTCTATCCTATTCAACCAGATTTAATTACTATAGCTAAGGGCATGGGGAACGGTTTCCCTATAGGAGGTGTGCTCATACATCCTAAATTTAAACCATATTATGGTATGTTAGGAACTACTTTTGGTGGAAATCATTTAGCTTGTACAGCTGGGATTGCTGTATTGGAAATTATTCAAAAAGAAAATTTAATTGAAAATGCAAAAAAAATGGGAAAAATACTGTTACAAGAATTGAGTTTCATTCCTGAAATTAAAAAAATAAGAGGAAGGGGACTCATGCTAGGGTTAGAGTTTGATTTTCCTATTCATGATTTGAAAAATATTTTAATTTATAAAGAGAAAGTATTTATTGGAACATCTAACAATCCATATGTTTTACGATTACTTCCTCCGCTGAATATTAACGTAAATCATATCAAATTATTCCTTACAAAGTTAAAGAAAGCCTTAGCAGATCTATATAAAAAAAATGGAAAATAATAAAAGAATAAACAGGGCTATCCTTATGTTGGAAGACGGGACAAGATATGAAGGTTATCATTTTGGAGCAACTATATCCTCTTCTGGAGAGGTTGTTTTTAATACAGCTATGACCGGTTATACAGAAAGTATGACGGATCCCTCTTACAGAGGTCAAATCCTTACTTATACCTATCCTATAATAGGAAATTATGGAATTCCATCTTCTCCTTGTAAAGAATCTATTTCTGAATTTTATGAATCCGATAGAATTCAAGTATCTGGACTTATTATTTCTTATTATTCTAACCGACCGCATCATTGGAATATGAGTTTGTCTCTATCTGATTGGCTATCTAAAAATGGAGTTCCTGGATTATCTGGTATAGATACCAGATTCATTGCAAAAAAACTTAGAAAAAATGGAGGATCTATGTTAGGTAAAATTTTAATGGAAAATGAAAATCTTCCTTTTTATGATCCAAATCAGGATAACCTTTCTGAAAAAGTCTCTGTTCATGAAAAAGTTATATATGGAAATGGAAAATATAAAATATTACTTGTAGACTTTGGTTTAAAGAATAATATTTTACGTTGTCTATTGAGAAGGAATTGTACTATTATAAGGGTTCCATGGGATTATGATTTTACAAATGAAGAATATGATGGATTGGTTCTTTCTAATGGCCCTGGAAATCCTAAAATTTATGAAAAACCTATACATTATATTCGAATAGCTATGAAAAAAGAACGACCTATATTTGGTATATGTTTGGGAAATCAACTTTTGGGAATTGCAGCAGGAGGAGATACTTATAAACTGAAATATGCACATAGAGGTCATAATCAGCCAGTTTTATTATTAGAAACAGGAAAAAGTTTTATTACATCACAAAATCATGGATATGTTTTGGATGCAAAAAATCTTCCTAAAGAATGGAAAATATTTTTTAAAAATTTAAATGATGATACTTGCGAAGGGATCATTCATAATGATAAACCTTTTTTTTCGGTACAGTTTCATCCAGAAGCTTCAGGTGGACCTACGGATACCGAATTTTTATTTGATCTTTTTATCAATTCAATTGTTAAAAGCAATAAATAATTAAAAGAATTTTCCAAAATTAGTATGAAAATAGACAAAGTACTTATCCTGGGATCAGGTGCATTAAAAATAGGAGAAGCTGGTGAATTTGATTATTCTGGAACACAAGCATTAAAAGCTCTTAAAGAGGAGGGAATTTATACTATATTGATTAATCCAAATATTGCCACAGTTCAAACTTCTAAAGAAGTTGCTGATAAAGTTTATTTTCTTCCTTTGACTTTATTTTTTATTAAAAGTGTTATAGATAAGGAAAAACCAAAAGGAATTCTATTGTCTTTTGGTGGACAAACTGCATTAAATTGTGGAATTCAGCTTTTTCAAGAAGGAATTATAGAAAAATATAAAATTCAAGTTTTAGGAACCCCTATTGAATCTATTATTCACAGTGAAGATAGAAACTTGTTTCGAAATAGGTTGACTCATATTAATATAAAAACGGCAAAAAGTTTTGTGGCTCATTCTATGGATGATGCTATTTTTTATTCTTTAGAAATAGGATTTCCTATTATCATTAGATCTGCTTATACACTTGGAGGTTTGGGAAGTGGTTTTGCAAAAAATATTAATGATTTAAAAAAAATAGTAAGCAAGGCTTTTTCTTATTCTTCTCAAATTGTTGTAGAAGAATATTTAGAAGGATGGAAAGAAGTTGAATACGAAATAGTTAGAGATAAATATGATAATTGTATTGCTGTATGTAATATGGAAAATTTTGATCCTATAGGAATTCATACAGGAGAAAGTATTGTCGTAGCACCGTCACAAACTCTAACAAATTCTGAATATTATAGTTTAAGAAAATTAGCTATATATATTGCCAGAAATTTTAATATAGTTGGAGAATGCAACGTCCAATTTGCATTAGATCCTAATTCAGAAGACTATCGTGTTATAGAAGTTAATGCACGTCTTTCTCGTTCAAGTGCTCTTGCATCTAAAGCAACTGGTTATCCTTTAGCTTTTGTAGCTGCAAAATTGTCTGTAGGATACGGCTTGCATGAATTGAAGAATTCTGTGACTAAAAAGACTTCTGCTTTTTTTGAACCAGCGTTAGATTATGTAGTATGTAAAATTCCTAGGTGGGATCTCAAGAAATTTTATGGAGTTTCTAATAGGATTGGAAGTAGCATGAAAAGTGTGGGAGAAGTAATGTCTATTGGAGGTTCTTTTGAAGAAGCCTTACAAAAAGGAATTCGAATGTTAGATATCGGTATGCAAGGTTTCATCAACATTCATAAAAAAAAACTAGGATCTAATCGTCTATTGAAAGAATCCCTTAAAAAACCTACAGATCAAAGGATTTTCTTTTTAGAAGAAGCTTTAGAAGAAGGTTATTCTATGGAAGAGATACATGATTTAACAAAAATTGATCCATGGTTTTTATATCAACTTGACAATATTTTTCAAACAAAAAAAAAGATAGATCATTTTGATAATTGGAGAGATATTCCGGATGAATTGTTACGGGAAGCAAAGAAAGAAGGTTTTTCGGATATGCAAATAGCTAGTATTTTTTTTGTTAAAAAAAATAATCAATATCATAGTATTTATCATTTAGAACAAGAAATAAGAGAATATAGAAAAGAAAAAAATATAGTTCCATATGTGAGACAAATTGATACTTTAGCTTCTGAATATCCGGCCTACACTAATTATTTATATTTAACCTATCATGCCATTCAACATGATATAATTTATGAAGAAGATGAAAAATCTGTTATCACATTAGGATCTGGTGTTTATAGAATTGGAAGTAGTGTAGAATTTGATTGGTGTTGTGTCAATGCATTAAATACTGTTAAGAAAGAATCTTACAGATCAATAATGATTAATTATAATCCTGAAACTGTGAGTACTGATTTTGATGTATGTGATAGATTATATTTTGAAGAGCTTACTTTAGAACGTGTATTGGATATTATTGAACTGGAAAAACCGAAAGGAACAATTGTTTCCATGGGAGGACAAATTCCTAATAATTTGGTTTTAAAACTTTATGAAAAAAAAGTAAAAATTTTGGGGACTTCTCCTCTTTCTATAGACAAAGTAGAAAATAGATATAAATTTTCCAATGCTATGGATTATTTAAAAATTGGACAGCCTAGATGGAAAGAATTATCCGATTTTGATACTATTTATCAATTTGTTAAAGAAGTGGATTTCCCCATATTAGTCAGACCTTCGTATGTTCTTTCGGGTGCAGATATGAATGTTCTTTCTAATCAAGAAGAATTGCAACATTATCTTAGTGAAAGAATATCTATATCTCCTGAATATCCATTAATTATTACAGAATTTATTAAAAATGCCAAAGAAATTGAATTAGATGCTGTTTCTCAAAATGGAGAAATTTTGTATTATGCTATATCAGAACACGTAGAGTTTGCAGGAGTCCATTCAGGAGATGCGACTTTGGTATATCCTCCACATAATCTCTATTTGTCAACATTAAAAGAAATCATTAATATATCTAAGAAAATATCCAAATATTTTAATATATCTGGTCCTTTCAATATTCAATTTTTATCTAAAGATAATGAAATCAAAGTAATTGAATGCAATTTAAGAGCATCTCGTAGTTTTCCTTTTGTATCAAAAGTCTCTCATTTTAATATGATTGAATTAGCTACTCAAGTTCTTCTTGGCAAGAAGAAAAATAAAATAGAACCTAATTTTTTTATTACAAATTTTTTAGGAGTAAAAGCTTCTCAATTTTCTTTTTCTCGTTTGCAAGACGCAGATCCTATTTTGGGTGTGGATATGTCTTCCACAGGAGAAGTAGGTTGTTTAGGAAATACTTTTGATGAAGCACTTTTAAAATCCATGCTTTCTGTTGGTTATACCATTCCCAAAAAAAATATATTAATATCTGGAGGTCCTATTGAATCTAAATTGGATCTTTTAGAGGTTGTCAAACTATTGCATAAAAAAGGATATATATTATTTGCGACAGAAGGAACCAATAAGTTTTTATCCAATAATGGAATTCCTTCCATCAGAGTTTATTGGCCAAATGTCAAAAAATATTCAAATGTTCTTGAATTGATAAAAAATAGAAAATTGGATCTTATAATTAATATTCCAAAAAATCTAAGTAAATCAGAATTGGATAATGATTATGCTATAAGACGTTATGCTGTCGATTTTAATATCCCTCTGCTCACCAATGCGCGTTTAGCAAAAGTTTTTATACAAGCTTTTTGTAATTTATCTATGGACCAATTATTTATAAAAGCTTGGGATGAATATAAATGAAAAAATTTATGAAAAAATTTTTTAGTGTAGAAGATGTTATTAACGTATATGATCTGATTAAAGAAGCTCTTCTTTTAAAGAAAAATCCATATGAATTTAAACATATTGTAAAAAATAAAACAATTGGATTGGTTTTTTTTAATCCTAGTTTACGGACAAGAATTAGTTGTCAAAAAGCAGCTTTTAACTTAGGATGCAATATTTGGGTATTAGATGTTCATAAGGATTCTTGGAAAATTGAAATGAATGATGGAAGTGTAATGAAAATGACACAAGAACATCTTAAAGAAGCTATTTCTGTCATGAGCATATATTGTGATATTCTTGCTGTCAGAACTTTTCCTAGTTTATCAGATCGAGATTTTGATTATAAAGAAATAATTTTCAATAAGATATTAAAATATTCTAGAGTCCCAGTCGTTAACATGGAAAGTGCTACTTTGCATCCTTTGCAGTCTTTAGCAGACATAATGACTATTGCCGAATTTACATCTTTTTTTAAAAAAAGATGCAAAGTAGTGTTAAGTTGGGCTCCTCATATCAAACCGTTGCCTCATTCCGTGGCAAATTCTTTTTCTCAATGGATATCCAAAATAGATAAAATCGATTTCACTATTGCATGTCCAGAAAAATATGATCTTCATAAAAGATTTTCTAATGGAGTTTTTACCACACATAATCAAGATATGGCTTTTATAAATGCCGATTTTGTTTATGCAAAAAATTGGAGTAGTTATTTAGATTATGGAAAAATGCTCTGTCAAAATTCTGACTGGATGATCACTGTAAATAAAATGAAACTTACCAATCAGGCTAAATTTATGCACTGTTTACCTGTCAGGAGAAATATTGTGGTAGAAGATGCTGTTTTAGATGGCAACCATTCCATTGTATTACAACAAGCAGAAAATAGGATTTATGCTTCACAAATAATTTTTTTAAAAATTCTACAATCTTTATCATGAAAATCCATATAGTCAAAATTGGAGGACATTTAATTAATGACCAAAAGGTTCTTAATTTTTCTTTGAAAGCTTTTTGTCAACTACAAGGATATAAGGTTTTGATTCATGGAGGAGGAAGAAGAGCAGATTTTATTTCAAATAAAATGGGAATTTCCCAAAAAATTATACAAGGAAGAAGAATAACAGATGAAGAAACTCTGGATATAGTTGTTATGACTTATGCAGGAATGATCAATAAAAATATTGTAGCTCTATTACAATCTAATCACTGTAATGCTTTGGGTTTATGTGGAGCAGATGGTAATTGCATTAAATCATATTTACGGAAAAAAACAAATATTGATTATGGATATGTGGGGGATATCAATAGAAAAAGTGTCAATACACGTTTAATAAAATTTTTATTGAAAAATAATATCATTCCTGTATTATGTTCTATAACTCATAATGGAATAGGAAATCTACTGAACACAAATGCAGATACAATAGCAGCTTATATAGCTATATCCTTAGCAAAGGAAAAAGATTGTGAAACGGAATTACATTTTTGTTTTGAAAAAAAAGGAGTTTTACGAGATATACAAGATTCTGAATCTTTTTTTCAAAAAATAAATTTTAATTCATTTCAAAAAATGAAACAAAATCATACCATAAAAAATGGAATGATTCCTAAATTGGAAAATGCTTTTTTTGCATTAAAAAATGGAGTATCTCAGGTTAGTATAGGTCAACCTAACTATTTAAATGATGTTAATAATAAGACTATTCTATGTCCGTAGTCAATTTGCAAGTTTTAAAAAGAGAAGCTATACAGCTTATTATACAGCTTATCAATACTCCTTCTATATCCAAACAAGAAAACAAGGTGTCTTTTCTTATAGAAGATTATCTTCATCAATATGGATTTCATGTCAAAAGAAAATTTAATAATATATGGACTGAAAACACTAACTATTTAAAAAAAGAAAATATACGAACTATACTATTAAATTCTCATCATGATACGGTTAAACCAGGAAAAAATTGGACAACCAATCCTTTTTCTGCTATCAAAAAAGAAGATAAACTTATAGGGTTAGGCAGTAATGATGCTGGAGCTTCCGTTGTTTCGTTAATATCCACTTTTATATATTTAAGTAATTTATCTGAATTACCTTACAAATTAATTCTTTCAATTACTGCGGAAGAAGAAATATCTGGCGATTTAGGCGTAAGAGCAATTTTACCTCAATTGGGAGGTATAGACTTAGGAATTGTTGGAGAACCAACACAGATGCAAGTAGCTATTGCTGAAAAAGGATTAATGGTATTGGATTGCATGGCTGAAGGAAAAACAGGACATTCTGCAAGAGATATAGGAATCAATGCTATTTATGTCGCAACAAGAGACATAGAACACTTAAGGAATTTATATTTTGATAGGAAATCGGAATTACTAGGTTTTACTACCTTAAATGTGACTCAAATCCAAGGAGGAATACAACATAATGTGATTCCTGATTTTTGTTCTTTTGTAGTAGATATTAGAACCAATGAGTTATATAAAAATGAGGAATTAATTGAAATTATACAAAAAAAAATTTTCTCTAAAATGAAACCACGTTCTTCTCATTTAAACTCTTCTTTCATAAATCCAATGCATCCCATTGTTTTAAAAGCTAAACGAATAGGAAGAAAAACTTATGGATCTCCTACCCTTTCAGACCAAAGCATTATGCCTTTTCCCACCATTAAAATGGGAGTCGGAGATAGTGTCCGTTCTCATACGCCTAATGAATACATCTTGATTTCAGAAATCATGGAAGGAATAGATATTTATATCTGTTTGTTAAAAGACTTTCACTTTTGAATTTGAAACAAAAAAGGTAAATTTGTTATGTTCTTTATCTTTAAATGAAAAAAGTATGTTACAAGAAATAAACGATGATAATTTTGAAAAGTTAGTTCATGAATCAGATAAACCTGTTTTGGTGGATTTCTGGGCTCCATGGTGTGCTCCATGTAGAGCTTTGTCTGTTTTATTAGAAGATCTATTTACTGAATATCATAATAAAGCATTGATTTTTAAGTTAAATGTGGATAATAATTCAAAATATTCTTCTAAATATGGAATACGTAGCATTCCCACTATGATTTTTTTTAAGAATGGAGAGAAAAAAGATATGCATATTGGAATTTCTTCTAAAGAGGAAATCAGAAAAAAATTAGATGTTTTAATTTAGTTTTCTGGTCTGGTAGTTCAGTTGGTTAGAATACATGCCTGTCACGCATGGGGTCGCGGGTTCAAATCCCGTCCAGACCGCATTTTTATCTGTTTTTTTTCTGTTTAAGATATTTTATGATATCCTCTATGGATATAATTTTTATATGAAATTTTTTAGAAATCTGAATCAATTGTGGGAGACGTGCCATAGATCCGTCTTCATTAAGAATTTCTACCATAACTCCTCCAGGGTGACATCCAGCCATTTTCGTTATATCAATAGCAGCCTCTGTATGTCCAGGTCTTTCTAAGACTCCACCTTTCTTTGCACGAAGAGGAAATATGTGACCTGGTTTATTAAATGCTTCTGGTTTGACTTCCTTGACTAAGGCGAGAATGGTTTTTGCTCTATCTGAAACGGAAATCCCAGTGCTAACACCATAGCCTCGTAAATCTACAGATACTGTAAAAGCCGTTTTTCTAGGATCTGTGTTATTTTTTACCATCATTTGAAGTTCTAATTGATCACATTTTTCTTCTGTTAAGGAAACACAAACTAGTCCTCTTCCATGAGTAATTAGAAAATTGACAATTTGAGGAGTTATTTTTTCAGCAGATACTATAAAATCTCCTTCATTTTCACGATTTTCATCATCGACCACAATGATAATTTTTCCACTTTGTATATCCTGTATGGCTTCTTCAATATTATCTAAATTTTGATTTGACCCAAAAACCATATATATCTTGTTTTATTGAATATAAAAATCATCCATTGCTGTTTTATAAGTCATCCATATGCTTACTGGAAAAAAAATAAAATTCGGAATCCATGCTCCTATCCATGGACTTATTTCAGCTTTTTCCACTTTATTTTGAGTGATGGTCAGCAAAATATAATAAATGATGAATATAGATAAAGCCACAATAGTAGGATAACCTATTCCTCCTTTTCTAATAATAGCTCCTAACGGGGCCCCAGTCAGAAACATTATAATGCATGTTACTGAAAATGTAAATTTTTTTTGCAATTCTAATTGCAGCTTAACTAATTTATAGATATTTTTTTTCTGATGTTCAGAATTCTTTTTTTCTTTTTTTAAAAAGTTAATTTTTTGAATTAGATTTTGGGTATCATAGGAGTCATAGTCATCTAAGTTTTTTATTCCTTCATAGTCATAAGAAGGAATTTTAAAATTTTGAATTAAAGTATCAAATTGTATAATTTGATAAGAGGATTGTTCTTTGGTTTCATTTGGATTTTCACTATACAAAATTCCATTCATTAATTTAAATTGAATCAATTCAGATCTATTTTCATTTGGAATGAAAAATCCTTTTTGAGAAAGAATAGTATTTACAAGTGAATTCTTATCATAAAAAAAGATAAATATATTATGCAATTGTTTATTGTTTCTCGATTTTTTGTCTATTTTTATGAAACAATCTGGTAATAAATTAACAAAAATTCCTTCTTTTAATTTGAAAGAGGGATGAGTTAATGATATTTGATATCCTAATTTTTTAGCTTTCATTTTTGCTTTTGGAATGGCTAAATCGGAAAAAAAATACAATCCAATCGATAAAATGCAAGTTATTGCTAAAATAGGTTTCATCATACGAAAAAGAGATATTCCAGAAGATTTTATAGCAGTAAGTTCTTGATTTTCTGAAAAATTACCAAATGTTATGATAGAAGTCAATAATAGTGAGATAGGAGTTACTAATGGAATAATAGATATTCCGAAATAAAATATAAATTTTATTATTATTAAAATATCAATGTCTTTCCCAATTAATTCATCTATTTGGCTCCAAAAAAATTGAATCATAAAAATGATAAAGATTGTAGAAAAAATAATGAAAAAGGGAGCTATAAATAAACGAATCATATATAGATCAAGTTTTTTTATTGGCTTCATCTCATATTTGACTTAATCCGGTTCTGGCAATAAAAAGTATTCGTTTTTTTTATCATGATTGGAATAAAAATCAACGATTTTTTGAATATCTGATAAATCTATAAAGGGACATTGTAACCGTATCAATTCATTTTGATTAGAAAATAGAAAATCTCCTTTTCCTATCAATTGTTCAGCTCCTGTACAATCTAATATAGTTCTAGAATCTATTTTAGAACTTACTCTAAATGCAATTCTTGCAGTGAAATTTGATTTAATTAATCCGGTAATTACATCAACTGATGGACGTTGTGTAGCTATAATCAAATGAATTCCCACAGCACGAGCAAGCTGTGCTAACCGAGTGATATATGTTTCTATTTGTTTTTTTTGATGAAAAGATAAACTTAAGTCTGCGAATTCATCAATGATTAGTATGATATAAGGTAAATGATATTTTTTATTGTATTCTTGAATATTTCTAACCTTAGATTTTTCCAAAATAGCATATCTTTTATCCATCTCTTTACATAAAGAATTTAATATGTTTTTTACTTGATGTAAATCTGTGATGATGGGTTCTATAGAATTGGGAAGAGTAGCAAAATAAGATTTTGAAATTTTTTTGTATATAGATAATTCTACTTTTTTTGGATCAATCAAAATAAATTTGATATCTTCTGGATTTTTTTGATATAATAAGAAAATAATCATAACGTTTAATCCAACGGATTTTCCTTGTCCAGTTGATCCTGCTATAAGTAAATGAGGCATTTTAGCTAAATCTATAACAAAAATTTTATTAAATACTGTTTTCCCTAAAGAAATAGGGAGCTCCATTTGATGACTTTTTTTGTTACTCTCTTCTGAAAAAAGGATATCTTTCATATAAACAGGATAACGATTGTGATTAGGAATTTCTATTCCAATGGACCCTTTTCCAGGCATAGGTGCTATAATTCTTATAGATATAGCAGATAAATTTAAGGCTATCTCATTTTTTAGATTCTTGATTTTGGATATCCGTGTTCCTATCTTAGGATAGATTTCATACAAAATAACAGTAGGTCCTATGATCGTTTTAATTTGACATATTTCTATTTTATAATAGTTAAATACTTGGACTATTTTTTGTTTATTAGAATCTATTTCTAAATTATCCACTGATATGGAAGTGGAAGAAAAATCTTTCTTAGAAAGAATAGAATGGAGAATGTTTTTATCTTTTTTACTACTAGGACTAGATTCATTGATTTTTTTCAATGATCTATTGACAATCTTTGTATTTAAAAAATTGCAAAATTTGAATATTGGATCTGTTTTTTCGTAAAAATGTATTTTTTGTCGTATTCCATTTTTTATGTTTGGAGTCGTAAGACGAAAAATAATGATAGAGTAAAAAATAATACTTGTCAAAATAAGTATATATGATCCTATTTTTCCAAATAAATGAATCAACAAGTTTCCTATTTCAAATCCAAAGATTCCACTCAATATTCCTTGATCAGGAAGAACAAGATAAAAAGTTATTGGAAGCCATATACTGAAAAATATAAATTTATATATTGTTGATTTATAAAAATTATTCAATTG